>JBEDKW010000014.1:0-9764 GCA_041171945.1 Actinomycetota bacterium | reverse complement strand
TTCTTACTCGAAGAGCGAGTCAGACCTAACGCCGATTGGGCTACTTGACCGAACCGGCGGTTAGACCGCTCACAATGTATTTTTGCAGAGATAAGAAGATGGCAACGATAGGAATCGAAGCAATGATCGAGCCGGCCGCAAATGGACCCCAGTTTTGTGAGTATTGACCGCCAACAAATTGCTGAAGACCAACGGCCACAGTTCTGCTATCCATGTCAGCCAAGAAGAGGCTTGCCAGGATGTACTCGTTGAAGGTTCCGATGAAGCTCAACAGGCTAACCACAGCCAAAACCGGTGCGGCCAGTGGAATAAAGATCTGCCAGTAAATCTGCATTGGGCTAGCGCCATCGATTTTCGCTGCCTCGTCGATTTCGACCGGGATTGAATCCACGAAACCCTTGAGTAGCCAAATGTTGATTCCCATTGCGCCACCGAGGTAGACCAAAACGAGACCGGCTTGGGTGCCGATTCCGATTTCTGGTGCGAATGAGTAAACGCGCTCCATGATGACGTAAACAGCTGACAGTGCCAGCACCGCAGGAAACATCTGCACAAGAAGAAGCAACTCAAGGCCGCGCTTCTTGCCGCGAAAACGCAAGCGGCTAAATGCAAACGCCGATGCTGCGCCAATGACAACCGAAATGACGGCCACGGCGCCAGCAATGATGAGCGAGTTTTTCATCCAGGTGAGATAAGGAATTGCTGGGCTGCTAAACAGCACCTCGTAGTTAGCCCAAGAGAATTCGGTTGGAATGAACGAGGTGATTTGCAAGCTGCCCGATGGGTTGAATGAAGAAACCACAACTAGGTAGAGCGGGAAGATTGAGAACAGCACAATCGAGATTGCAACCGCGTGACGCCACAGGTTTGTTTTTAGCCACTTGATCATACGAAGTCATCCAATACTTTTGATTTTCTAACGCCATAGAGCGAGATTGAAGCCACCAGAACAAAGATCACAACTGAGATGGCGCTGGCTAGGCCAAGGTTTTGAACGTCTGAGCCAAAGGCAATCTTGTAGGTGTAGCTAATCAAGATGTCGGTCGCTCCGGCAATTTCGCCGTCCAGATCATTTCGAGGCCCACCGCCGGTCAACAAGAAGATTAGGTTGAAGTTGTTGAAGTTAAAGGCGAACGATGAAATTAGCAACGGGGTAAGAATTTTGGATGCCGCCTCGGCTAGCTCGGTCGGAATAGCTTGCAGCGAGCCGCTGGAAACCAAATAGAAGTATGGGAAACCAAGCCAGAGATTGACCACCAGAACCGCGGCCCTAGCAAAGTTCGGGTCTTGGAACCAGGCAATCTGGGTTCCGAGAAGAGTATTGATGGCACCAAATTCTGAGTCAAACATGCCTCCCCAGATCAAGATGCTCATGATGCTCGGCATGGCATAGGGCAGGATCGAAACGATTCGGTAGAAGCGTCGGCCTCGGATTTTTTTATCGAGTGCCAAAGCCAAAAGCAAACCGAGGGCAAACTGGGTGATCACAGTGAAAGTGGCAAAGAACATCGTCCAAACGAAGACGCTGAACAGCGGGCCACTGACCTTTGGGTCGGTAAATAGGTTTACGTAGTTTTCAAACCAAACCACCGAACGCCAGCCTGGGCTGAGTTTGTCTTCTGGGTTAGCCGCATCGGCATAGTTGCCGCGGCCATTATCGGTGTAGGCAACGCCAGTTTGCACGTTGTTGAAAGTGTCCGTCGCTTCGTCATAGACCAGGGCTTGGGTATACAGCGAAGCCACATCGAAGCCCTCTAGCACCAAGAAGTAGTCGGTGGAATAAAAGAACTTGAAACTCGTGAGTTTTTTGTCGAGCGCCGACAGGTCTGCCCCAACTAGCTCTTTGAATCCAGGGGCTTCCTCTGCGACGCCATCTTCGTTGATTTTTAGCTCCGACGCCTGAAGGTCAAACTTTTCGGTTGGGGTGGAGATGAAGAATGTGCCGGTCAAAGTGTCTGAGGCCAGAACCTGAAGTTCACCCTCTGGAGATTTACCGATGCGAATGTCGAACGTGGTGCCGTTCTCATCCTGAGCAATACCGAGCGCGCTAACTCTCTCAATTGACTCAGGCTTGGAAATGTAGTTTCCGGTTTGGTATTGAAAACCTGACATGGCAATGGTGTACAAAACAGGCACGACCACAAAGGCCGATAGAAAAATCATTCCGGGTAAGAAGAACTTCATCGGAATTGAGAATTTGGTTAGGTAAGTGACTGCGAGCGCACCCATGATGATGACCAAGAATGCTGCGATGACCACCTCACCTTGGGCAAAGGCGCTGATGCTTAGAGTTCCGAGAATGGAAAGCGAGATAGTGAGAAGCAGAATCTTCGCGGCTATCGCGAAAGTGCTTCCTGACAATATCTTCAATCTGGGTTCCTGTTCTCTTTGCTGAAATTTAGTTTTGGTGCCGAACTAAAGATTGGGTTGGTGAAAAACTTTCGTTCTCCACCAACCCAATCCCTTAGGTTGCAGGTTGAAGCTCTAGAGCTTCTTTACTCCGGCAAGCATGTTCTTCTTGAAGATGGTGTTTAGCTTTGTTGCTTCTGTCTTGGCATCCTTGCCCTGAACCAAAACTGCGGTCCAAAGTGCGCCTGATGCATCCCAGTAGCTCTTGCCGCCGGTTGCATCGTTGAGGATGGCACCGATCTGAGGAACTGATGAGAGGCTAGCTGACTTGCCGAAACCAACCTGTGCAGGGGTCGACATTGCTGCCGCTAGCTTGTTGGCAGGTGGGCGCTGCTCGTAGCGCTGGTAGAGGTACTGGCCATCCTTAGATGCAAAGAACGCCTTTAGAAGCTGCTTAGCGCCTGCTTCGTTGCCGTTGGTTGCTGCAAAGGTGGTCAATAGTGCGCCAGAAACGCTTCCGAAAGCGGTGCCGTAGGTGCCAGCCTTAACTCCAGGAACAGGCATCATGGTAGCCATTGAGAAGCCCTTGGCTACGTAGTCTTTCCACTCCCAGTTTCCGATGACGGCAAATGGAACCTTGCCAGCAAGGAATGCGTCTTTACAACCGGTGTCGACCGCAGGGAAGAAGCCATTGCTCTTGCCCTTTGCGTCGAGAAGGTACTTCTTGACGTTGGCCGAGAATGCGGTTGCGTCTGTTGGGTTGGCCTTGGTGTCAACTGCACCGTTCTTCATTTGGTAAGCGCCGCCACCAAGTGCAGTTAGCACTGAGTAACCGCCCCATGACATTCCACCACCGGCGATGCAAAGACCTGACTTCAAGCCCTTTGAGGCCTTGTTTGCCTTGTAGACATCAACCATGTCGCCGAAAGTCTTCGGAGCCTTCTTAACAATCTTTGAGTTGTAAATCATGGCTACGTTGTTTACGTCAACCGGCACGCCGTAAAGCTTGCCCTGGTAGCTGAGGTCTAGGAACGAGTTTGGGTTGAAGTTCTTCTTGACCGAAGCGGTCAAGGTGATCGGGGCTAGCTTGCCGTTGCCAGCGCCAGTTGCAACCCAGTCGTTTGCTCCAACAATGATGTCTGGACCGCTGATTGCAGTTGCGTTGTCGACTGCGGTCTTAAGTGCGTCGAAGCTTGAGAAGGTCTTGACGGCTACCTTGTAGCCAGAAACCCATTCGCCAAGTTTTTGGGCTTCAACTGCACCAAGGGCGCGAGTCAGGTTTGGACCACGGGTTTCATCGGCCCAGATGGTTAGAACCTTGGCCTCGTCAACTGCCATTGCTGGCGCCGCAGAAACCACTGAACTGAAACCGACGGCGACTGCCAAAGCAATGCCGGTCACTTTCTTTTTTGAAAACATTTAATGCTCCTCCATTGGATTAATTGTTTTGAAATGTTGTTCCATTTCCTTCAATACACAAGTGGACTCCTATGGTGAATGTCTGGTCAAATATGCAAGCGCTTGCAGATGTTTCTTTTTGGTAACGGATTCTAATTATTAGAATTTTTCACGGTCCGATATTTAATAATCCCCCGAAAACACTGGAAAACAGGAGGTAAACGATTGGCTAACGAAATTCTGCTCTGGTGTGCCCTTCGGTCAACAGTGTCCTAGGCTGAGCGCATGGTTACTACATCCCCAATTTTGCAAAAAGCTGTTCACAATGCCGAGTGGTGGCGCACCGCCGTCATCTATCAGATCTACCCGAGAAGCTTCGCTGATGCGAGCGGCGATGGGGTCGGAGACCTAAAGGGAATCACCCAAAGGCTGCCAAGACTGCAAGCGCTTGGCATTGATGCAATCTGGTGTTCGCCGTTCTTCAAATCGCCTCAAAAAGATGCCGGCTACGACGTCTCGGACTACCGAGATATCGACCCTTTGTTCGGAAATCTGAACGATTTCGATGATTTAATCACCGAAGCAACAGCCCTGGGGATCAAGGTCATTGTCGACCTAGTGCCTAACCACTCATCTGATCAGCACGTTCTTTTTCAGGCTGCGTTGAATGCGCCAGACGGTTCAGCCGAGCGTGCGATGTATGTCTTCAGAGACGGCAAAGGCCAAAACGGAGAGCTCCCGCCAAACAACTGGCCTTCGGTTTTCGGTGGCAACGCCTGGACTAGAACCACCAACGCCGACGGAACCCCCGGCCAGTGGTACCTGCACATCTTTGACTCGACCCAACCAGACTTCGATTGGTCAAACCCGGCAGTAGCCGACATGTTCGACGATGTCTTGCGCTTCTGGCTAGACCGCGGCGCAGCCGGGTTCCGCATCGATGTGGCGCACGGAATGGTGAAGCGCGCCGGTTTGCCCGACATCAAGGTAATCAACACCACCATGGGTGGCGCCCAAGCTGAAGAAGTTTTGACGATTGAAGAGCTTGAGGCCAGCACCCCGTTCTGGGGTCAGCCAGAGGTTCACGAGATCAACAAGCGTTGGCGCAAGGTTCTTGATGAGTATCAAGACCGAGCGATGTGTGGAGAAGCTTGGATCATGCCGCTTGAGCGCATGGCCACCTGGGTGCGACCTGATGAATATCACCAGACCTTCAACTTTGGCTACCTCGAAACCCCTTGGAACAAGCAGAAGATGCACAAGGTGGTTACCGACTCACTTGCTGCATTCGGCGGGGTTGGCGCACCTTCTACCTGGGTGCTTTCAAACCACGATGTGGTTCGCCACGTAACCCGCATGTCTTATGACGAGGGCAATTTGCCACCACAGGGCGATGGCATCGGCCCCGACTTTGCTCAGCCAGACGAAGCCAAGGGCCTTCGACGTGGTCGCGCTGCAACTGCCTTCATGCTCGGGCTTCCAGGCGGCGCCTACATCTATCAGGGTGAAGAGCTTGGCCTGCCTGCCAGAGCACACCACTCTAGGTGGCGCCTACCGCCAAGACCCAACCTGGTTTAGAACCGAAGGAAAGCGAGTTGGCCGCGATGGCTGCCGCGTGCCGTTGCCGTGGGAGGCCCACTCGGGCGACTCTTTGGGCTTCTCGGCCAATGGCGAGTCTTGGCTGCCGCAGCCTTCGAGCTATTCTCGCTATGCCAGAGACCTTCAAGAGGGCGTTGCTGGTTCGACCCTTGAGCTCTACAAGCGCCTCCTAAAGGTGCGCAAAGAGTTGACCATGGGTGCCGGCGAATTTAGATGGGCGCCAGAGTTTCAAGATGAAAACACCTTGGCCTATGTCAACAACGGCGTTTTGGTTTTGTCCAATTTCACTGGTGCCCCAGTGGTTCTTCCAGCCGGCGAACTCGTGGCAACTACTCAGCACGACTTGTTGATTGAGGGCGAACTAGAGCACGACCAGACTGTTTGGATCAAGCTCTAGTTTTTTAAGACTAAAAAAAGACCCAACCAGATTTCTCTGGTTGGGTCTTTTTTTAGGGCAAAGCCCAAATTTCTAACTGAATTCCATCTGGGTCGCGAAGGTAAGCCCATCGCGAGCCGGCTAGATCGCCGTCAGTCAGGGTAATTGGTGGGGCGTTGAAGATTGCGCCCCGGTCGATTAGGTCTGCGTAGGCAGAATCCATGTCGTCAACCTGCAAACAAATGTGGGTAGCCCCGACATCGCCATTCTTGAG
This sequence comes from Actinomycetota bacterium, assembly GCA_041171945.1. Lineage (GTDB taxonomy): Bacteria > Actinomycetota > Actinomycetes > Actinomycetales > Microbacteriaceae > Rhodoluna. Next base: position 3,768 of record JBEDKW010000014.1, on the reverse strand, counting down.
GCTAAAGTCTTTGCCCGATGGGCTGTGGTACTCCAAGAATTCAAGGCGGGTTGAGCCAATTTCAATCATCGAAAATGAAAGTTTGGTGCCTTCAACTTGCAGGGCCTCTGACAGCACGGCACCTTCGCCATGATTCACCGGACCAGGCTCAAGGGCAAACATGTTTGAGTACCACTCGAATGAGCGCTTCATGTCTCTGACTGTGATGCCAATGTGGTGAACACCCTCGACTTTAAAAGCCATCTGCTAAAACCCTTTCCTTCCAGATTTACACTGTCAGTCAACACCAAGGCGAGGCCGTTCAGAGTCGCCAACCATAACGGTTTGAAAACAGTTCCAGCCGAATTATTTGACTCGAACGCCTATAACCCAATAAATACATGGATTTTGATAAATATGTCCCGAGTATTTCGCCATATTTCGAGGTCCACGAAAGTTGGTGGCAAATAAATTGTTCATCTAGACTAAACAAACGTGCGGCGCCTTGTATTGGGCGCAAAACATGTCGAGGAGGACATCGGTGGGAAGCAGAATGGCTGGGAGAACCGTGATTATCACGGGTGGGGCTTCGGGCATTGGCAAAGGTATCGCAAAGGGTTTGGCTGCTGAAGGCGCCAACATTGTGATCGCCGACCTAAACCTCGAGTCTGCCGAAGCTGCCGCCAAGGAGATTGCAAACGCTGGAGGCAGTGCGATTGCCGCCCAGGTTGACGTGACCAAGCGCGCCTCTGTGGTTGCGGGCATTGAGCTGGCCGTGAAGACCTTCGGAAAACTAGATTGCTATTTCAACAATGCCGGCTTCAACAAGCCGATGAAATTCTTAGACGTGACTGAAGAAAACTTCAACGCCATCATGAGCGTCAATTCACTAGCGGTGTTTGTTGGCACCCAAGAAGCCGCCAAGCAATTCATTCGCCAGGGCACCGGCGGAAAAGTAGTGAACACCGCATCGATTGCCGGCCGCACCGGATTCTCCAGCTTTGCACCCTACAGCGCGTCAAAAGCGGCTGTCATCTCAATCACTCAAGCCGCGGCCAGGGCTTTAGCCGAGCACAAAATCACAGTGAACGCTTTCTCCCCTGGAGTAGTTGCCACACCTCTTTGGGCCAAGCTCGACAAAGACCTCGAGGAAATTGGCGAAGGCGACTCAGGCTTCGATTCGATGGCCAGCGGCATCTTGGTTGGTCGCGCAGCAGAACCCGAAGACATCGTTCCAACTGCATTGTTTTTAGCCAGCAGTGATTCAGATTATGTAACTGGTCAGACCATGGCCATCGACGGTGGAATGATCCTGGTTTAGCCGGGCCCAAATTTTTGTTTTAGGAAAGGTACATCATGACTACAGCAACATTCGGAACCAATCAGGTTGACTGGGAACAGCGCCTAGATTTTGACAAGCTTCGCAGTGAGCGCTTGGCGAAACTAAAGGCTGAGCTGGTCAAGTCTGATGTTGGCGCTCTATTGGCTTTCGACTTCGCGAACATTCGCTACATGTCTTCCACCCACATCGGCACTTGGGCCATCGATAAGGCCATCCGCTTTGCTCTAGTCACCCGAAACTCAGACCCGATCGTTTGGGACTTCGGTTCGGCTGCAAAACACCACAAGCTTTATAACCCTTGGCTCGACACCACCACCGCTGAAGCCGACGCAGACCCGCACGGCCCGCACCACGGTGCCGTGAAGCCTCGCCTGGAGTCGGGCGCCCGTGCCGGAATCTCAACCCTTCGCGGCGCATTCAACCCAGACGCCGGCATCGCCGATGGCGTAGCCGCAAAGATCAAGCGCGAGCTAGAGAAGTTTGGCCTCCTCAACGAACCACTCGGTATCGACATCGTCGAACTGCCGATCTTGTTTGCCCTGCAGCGCGCTGGTGTAACAGTGGTTGATGGGCAGCAGATTTTCCTAAACGCCCGTGCAATCAAGACCGGTGAAGAAATTGGCTTGCTAACCCAGGCCGCATCGATGGTTGATGCCGCCTACGAAAAGCTCTACGAGTTTCTTCGCCCCGGAGTAAGAGAGAACGAGGCCGTTGGCCTTGTCTCGAAGACCCTCTATGACTTGGGTTCTGAGTATGTCGAGGGCGTAAACGCCATCTCGGGTGAGCGCTGCTCTCCGCACCCACACGTTTATTCAGACCGCTTGATTCGCCCAGGTGACCCAGCCTTCTTCGACATCTTGCACAGCTATCAGGGCTACCGCACCTGTTACTACCGCACCTTTGCGGTTGGCTCTGCTAGCCGAGCTCAGCACGATGCCTATAAGCGTGCCCGTGAATACATGGACCGCGCGATTGCTCTTGTTCGCCCGGGAGCAACCACCGCCGACATCGTTGCAGTGTGGCCAAAGGCTGAAGAGTTTGGCTTCCCTAACGAAGAAGCGGCCTTTGCTCTTCAGTACGGTCACGGAGTAGGCCTCTCAATTTGGGAGAAGCCAATTTTCTCTCGTCTCGTTTCTTTCGATCACCCAGAGGAACTAAAAGAGGGCATGGTTTTCGCTCTCGAGACCTACTGGCCATCAGCTGACGGAATCGGTGCTGCCCGCATCGAAGAAGAAATTGTTGTGACGGCCACTGGTTGCGAAGTAATCACCAAGTTCCCTGCCGAAGACCTTCTTGTTGCTGGACAGCGTTACTATGCCGTGGGCGGCCCATTGCCACTGCAGCGTGACTCCCAGTCACACCTAAACACCGCTGCGGGTCGTGGCGAGAACTAACTCCAATGACCAGAACAATGAAGGCCGCCGTTTATCACGCCAGTGGCGACGTGCGAATCGAAGAACGAGCGATTCCTACCCCGATTGAGGGTGAGGTTTTGCTGAAGGTTTTGCGCTCCGGAATGTGCGGCACGGATGCTTCGGAGTACAAATCTGGCCCGAAGATTTTTGCAACTCAAACCCGACACCCAAACAGCGGTCACCACGGCCCAATGATTTTGGGGCACGAATTTATTGGCGAGATCGTCAGTGATGTTTCAGCTGACTCTGCACTCAAGACCGGCGACATCGTGGCCTCGGGTGCGGGCATTTCGTGTGGAAAGTGCAAGCGCTGCAAAGAGATGCGCACCAACCTCTGCGAAAAATATGTGACCTTGGGACTCAACCGAGATGGCGGAATGGCAGAGTATGTAGCTGTTCCGACCAGCACGCTGGTAAAGGTTCCATCCGACTTGACCTTGGATGCCGCTGCAATTGCTCAGCCTTTGGCAGTCGGCCTTCACGCGGCAAGACGCTCTGGCGTGCAAGACGGTGACAAGGTTTTGTTGATTGGCTCTGGTGCCATTGGCACCTTCGTTTTGGCTGGCCTTCGCCACCTATTTAAGGCTGAGGTAACAGTGCTCGACTTTGGCGGCAGTCGACTCAACCGTGCAGCCAGGCTTGGCGCCGACCATATCGTTGAAGTTGGCGAGAACTCAGCACAGAAGATCAAAGATATTTTTGGCGAATCAGGCATCGATGTCGTTATTGAAGCCAGCGGTGCTCCGGGCCAGTTGCAATTCGCTATCAACCTGGTGAAGCGCGGCGGAACCATCTTGCAGGTTGGCTTGCCCTCGGGAAATCAAGAGATTGATGTTCACAAAATTGTGATGAGTGAAATCAATATTCAGACCACTTTGGCCCACGTTTGCGATGAAGACCTGGCGGCCGCTCTCGAAATTTTGCGAACCACCCCCCTTGCTGAAGAGTTAGTCGAGGGCGTCTACCCGCTTTCAGAAATCAGTCACCAACTAGAGCTACTTGGCACCGGCAAAATTGAGGGCAAAGTTCTCT
>JBEDKW010000013.1:0-10267 GCA_041171945.1 Actinomycetota bacterium | reverse complement strand
CGGCTGAGGCCGATTCTCTCGCCGAGGGCAACTTCGTTTTCGAGACGCGACCCGGCAGGCAAATCGCCATCCATGATTGCTTTTTCGATTCTCTGGGCGACCTGAAAATACAGGGGAATTGGCCCTGATCGGTTGAGGTCAAGAAAAAGAGTCGGTGGCAATTTCTTTTCTTGCTGAATCAAAATGGGCCCTCGTTACAGTCACTGACACTCGGCCGTCTTTGGCAAGTTGTTAAGACATTATCACTTGCGTGTGCAGTTTGCCGTTGGTGGCGAGAACGCTCGAAGTTTCCTCGGTTAGCGGTCCATTTAGGGCGGTGAACTTTCCGCCGGCTTGCTCAACAATCGGAACTAGGGCGGCGATGTCGTAAATTTGCAAACCGTGCTCGGCAACAATCTCTAGAGCACCCTCAGCCAAAAGCATGTAGCTCCAGAAGTCTCCATAGGCACGAGTTCGCCAAACTTTGCGACTCAAACCCATCAAATCATCCAACATCCCGGCTTCATCCCAGAGTTGTAGGTTGTTATAGCTCAGTGATGCGTTTTCGAGGTCTGCGATGCCCGAGACGGCCAGCTTGCGGGTCGAGCCATCTAAGTCTCGAGTAAGTGCACCGATGTCAGGAGCGGCCCACCAGCGGCGCCCCAGGGCCGGTGCAGAAACCACACTGACAACCGGCTTTCCGTCGATTGCCAGAGCAATCAAAGTAGCCCAAACCGGCACTCCACGCATGTAATTGGCGGTGCCATCGATTGGGTCAATGATCCAGGTGCGGTTTGAGCCTGCGGCAGCGTCAGTTGAGCCATATTCTTCACCGATAAGGGCGTCGTTCGGGCGCTCACTAGCCAAAACATCTTTTAGAGCCTGTTCAACCGAGCGGTCGGCATCGGTGACTGGGGAGCGGTCGGGTTTGGTATCAACTCGAAGGTCTAGAGCCAGAAAACGATCGAGTGAAATTGCATCGGCAATGTCGGCTAGGGCAAGCGCAAGTTCGAGATCGGCTTTATAGGTCATTTTGTAATTCTATTCGGCTGGCCTTTTCTTCAAGACGCTCTTCGCGACGCTCGGCATCGCCTCGTTTTTCGTGTGGGTCAGCGTGGGTTGCCAGCGAAGACATCAGGCGTCTCAGTGAATCAACTCGTCCGGCGCCGGTTTCGCCAAGGCGGCCATCTTGGATGGCGAGATCAAGTTCGCAGTCGGGGGAGTCGGCGAGGTGACTGCAGTCTCGAGGGCAGGTTTCAATAACGGCCCAAAGGTCTTCGAACGAGCGCAAAATGTTTTCGGGCTTCACGTGGCCGAGCCCGAATGAACGGACACCGGGGGTGTCGATTAGCCAGCCAAGACCATAGGTCTCATCGAGTCTGATGGCGCGCACCGATGAAGAGGTGTGACGACCGCGACCGGTAACAACGTTAACGCCGCCGGTAGCCCGAAACTGGTCTGGCGCAAGCGAGTTCACCAGAGTAGATTTGCCCACTCCCGAGTGCCCAACCATCACAGTGGTTTGGTCGGTCAACAGCGCGCGAAGCTTTTCTACGCTTGGTTCAAAATAACCGGGATACTCAAACCGGCAAAGTTCTTGAGAAAGGGAGCCGGGTCGGCCAAGTCAACTTTGGTGATCACCAGAATCGGCTTCAGGCCCGCGTCGTAGGCGGCCGCTAGGTAGCGGTCAATGAGGCGAGTGCGAGGCTCTGGGTTGGCGATGGCTACAACGATGGCCATTTGGGTGGCGTTGGCCACAATCACTCGTTCAACCTGATCAGAGTCGTCGGCGCTGCGTCTTAGCAACGAGGTTCGTGGCTCGACGCGAACGATGCGAGCGAGTGCACCTTCGGTCTCAGAGGTGTCGCCAGCCAGTGAAACGCGGTCGCCAACGGCTGCGCCGTGCTTGCGAAGCTCTTTGCCCATGGTGGCATTGATCATTCGATCTTCGCCCTCGAGCAAAATGTGATATCGACCCATGTCAACGCCGGTTACGAGGCCGATGGGCACCTCTTTGTATTCGGGGCGTTTCTTGGTTCGAGGCTTATTGCCTTTGGGGTTTGGGCGAACCCGAACATCGGTTTCGTCTAGGTCGTGCTGACCCGGGTCTGGCTCATAAAGCCAACTCAAGCGTCTTCTCCGAGCTGAATTTGCCAGTCGCTCTCACCGAGAGTGAAAGCCCACAGTGAGGCAAATTCCGGCATGGTCTTTGAAGTCACTGAAATGTCTTCCACTTGGATGCCAGGCACTCGAAGCCCAATGATTGCGCCGGCCGTGGCCATGCGGTGGTCTTCGTAGGTTTGCCAAACGGCGCCGTGAAGGTTGTCACTCGGATCAATTTCGAGGCCGTCTGGCGTCTCACGAGCAATGCCACCGATGCGATTAATCTCAGCGGCCAAAGCTGCGAGACGGTCGGTCTCGTGGCCTCGAAGGTGGGCCACACCGCGAATGATGGTCGGGCTGTCGGCAAGTGCTGCCAAGGCGGCAATCACGGGGGTTAACTCGCCACCGATAGATAGGTCGATGTCGATGCCGTGAATCTGGCCGGTGCCAGTGAGCGTCAGGCCCTCGGCATCGCGAACAATCGAGGCGCCCATCTGTTGCAAAATTCCGTCGAATTCATCGCCAACCTGAGTCGTTGATTCTGGCCATCCCTGGATGAAAACCGAACCGCCGGCAACCATGGCTGCTGCCAAAAATGGCCCGGCGTTTGAAAGGTCTGGCTCGATGGCAATTGTGCCGCCGGCGATTGGACCCGGTTCAACTCGCCAAACCGCAGGCTCGGGTGAAGACACCTTGACGCCTCGTTTCGCTAAGCAGTCGAGCGTCATTTCAATGTGCGGCATCGATGGCAGGTGCTCACCCTCGTGACGAAGCGTGAGACCGTTCTTGTAGCGGGCTGCCGCCAGCAGCAGACCTGACACGAATTGGCTAGATGCTGAGGCATCGATCGTTATTTCTTGAGCTGATACATTTCCGGTGCCAATGACGGCAAACGGCAGTGCTCCAGCACCACTCTCGTCGAGAACCTCGACGCCAAGTGCACGAATGCTGTCGATCGTGGTGTTCATCGGGCGACGGCGTGCGGCTGCATCACCATCGAAGTTAATTCTTCCGGTTGCTAATGGGGCAATGGGTGGCACAAACCGCATCACGGTGCCGGCGAGACCACAATCGATGGTGGCCGACTTATCAAACGGCCTAGGGATCACCACAACGGTGCCGTCTTGCTCGATTTCAATTTGGGTGCCGAAGGCTCGAAGTGCCTCAATCATCAACGAACTATCGCGAGATTTTAGGGCCGCTTCGATGCGGGTCGGTTCGCTAGCCAGAGCCGAAAGCAGCAACTCTCGGTTGGTCAACGACTTTGAGCCGGGAAGCGAAATCGAGGCATCAATCGGCCCGCGGGCAACTGGGGCCGGCCAGGTCTGGGAATACGGGTGAGAGCTCATCGGTTCAAAGTTACCATGTCTACTTTTTCTCTTGCTGGAGCACCGCTGACCCCTCGGCGGCTAAACTCGAAAGCAATGAAGAATTCAGACTCAGAGAGCACCCGACTCAAAATTCAGGCTTTTGAAAGCCAAGCGCTTCCTCTTATGCCACAGCTCTATGGCGCTGCTCTCCGCTGGACAAGAAACCCGTCTGACGCCGAAGACCTAGTTCAAGAAACCTTCGCCAAGGCTTTTGTCGCCTGGGCACAATTTCAGCAAGGCACCAATCTAAAAGCCTGGCTTTACAGAATCATGACCAACACCCACATCAATCTTTATAACAAACGAGCAAAAGACCAGGCCAAAGGCGGCCTAGATGAGCTTGAAGACTGGCAGCTTGGCTCAGCTGAGTCAGTCACTGCGCTTTCAACTCGCTCTGCCGAGCTCGAAGCTATCGACAATCTACCTTCAGAGTCGATCAAGAACGCACTTCACCAAATCCCGGATGAATTTCGCATGGTGGTCTACTACGCCGTTGTCGACGGACTGCCATATGCTGAAATTGCCGAGATTATGCAGACCCCGGTGGGCACAGTAATGAGCCGCCTGCACCGAGGCAAAAAGTTGCTAAGAAAACTTCTGGCTGAATACGCAGCCAGCGAGGGTTACGACGTTCGAGAGAAAGAGGTGAGCAATGAGTGATTTTGATCTTGATGTTATTTTCGACCAGCCAGCCGCAGATATTTCACACTTGAATGATGCGCAACTCGAAGAAGCGATTAATGCATTGCCAGACACATTGGCGAAGGCTGCTCTTCCTGTTTTGTTGAACAAGCACACGCTTTCTCAAGCCTCGCAAGATTTGGGCATGAGACAAGCAGAGCTTGTTCGTCTCCTGCACCGTGCAAAGAATCAAATCGCAGAAAACTCCGGGGTAGCAAAATGACTCAGTTCGATTGCCAAGAAACTAAACGTCACGTGCACGAATACCTGCACAACGAACTCACTGAGCTTGAAATAAAAGACGTCACCGATCACCTTGCCAACTGCGACAGTTGCGAAACCGATTATGACCTCGAGAACTTGATCAACGGCGCCATTAAGGGTGCCTGCACAGAAGTTCCACCAGCCGAGTTAGCGCAGCGTGTGCTAGCTCGCATCCGTGAAATTCAAATTGGCGTGACCCACTAAAAAGCGTTTAGTTTTGCCGAATGAGTAGCCGGGGGTTACTCAGCTTCGGGCAGGTCCAGCCATTCGAACCAACCGCGGTTCAGAACCAACCAAGCAATCAGCCCATGACCCACTTGGCCAGGAAGTCCATTTGGCGAGGAGGCAAGCTCTTGATTCCAACCCTCATGCTCGACCAAAGGTCTGAAGCAGTCAACAAACGGAATTCCTCTTCGAGAGGCAACGTCTTCGTAGCCAGATGCCAAGTGTTCGATCTCATTATTAAGCTCGGGGTTTCGATGCGGCGTTGGCCCAACCAAGAAAGATTCGATTCCTGAGCGCCTCGCTTCATCGATGATGGTGGCGATGTTGAGTCTGCTTCGAGAAATCGAGATGCCAGCGGCTGGGTCGGCGTTTCCGAGGGCAATCACCAATCGGTTCTCGGTTTCAGCACCAAACCGGCGCTGAACTTCAGAGGCCCAACGCTCAGCCAACATGCTGCTGGTCTCATCGGGGGAGGCCAAGACGAAGACGTCAATCCTTGGCGAATTTGACGGGGTCTTGGCTGTGACGCGACCGACCCAACCCATGCCCTTCGGGTCTCCGGCAGCGGTGATCGACGCATCGCCTAAAATCACGATGCGCACATCCCGCCGGGTCTCGTTAGACATTATTAGATCGAGAATGCGCGTTCTACTAGGTCTGCCTGTTCAACTGCGTGACGCTTGGCCGAGCCGGTGGCTGGCGAGGCGCTGGCTGGTCGTGAAACCAACTTGGCAACCTTTCCATCCATGTATCGAGGCAAGAACAAACCAATGTATGTCCATGGGCCTTGGTTGGCAGGTTCATCTTGAACCCAGACCAATTCGGCGTTTGGATACTGAGCGTAGGCAGCCTTGATTTCGTCAACTGGAGTTGGGTAGAGCTGCTCAACGCGAACGATTGCGGTGGTGCCATCGTTGCGCTTCTGCGACTCGGCCAATAGATCCCAGTAGACCTTGCCTGAGCAGAACAGCACGCGACGCACCGCGTTTTGGTCAAGCCCCTGCTGGTCATTGATGACTGGCTGGAAGGTGCCATTGGTGAATTCTTCTACCGGTGACGATGCAGCCTTTAGGCGAAGCATCGACTTTGGAGTGAAAACAATCAGCGGGCGCTTCGGTGTTGAGTAAGCCTGACGACGCAATAGGTGGAAGTGCGATGCCGGGGTGGATGGCTGAGCAACGGTCATGTTGTTTTCAGCACACAACTGCAGGTAGCGCTCGATGCGAGCAGATGAGTGGTCAGGACCCTGACCTTCATAGCCGTGAGGGAGGAGCAGAACTACACCTGAGTGCTGGTTCCACTTTTGTTCAGCCGATGAAATGAACTCATCGATGATGGTCTGCGCGCCATTCGCGAAGTCACCGAACTGGGCTTCCCACAGAACGAGAGAGTCTTTGTTCTCAACGGCATAGCCATACTCGAAGCCCATGGCCGCATATTCGCTCAAGAATGAGTCGTAAATGTAGAACTTGGCTTGGTCGGTGCTCAGGTTTCGAAGCGGCAGCCACTCTTGACCATTTTCGCGGTCGTGGAATACGGCATGGCGCTGAACGAATGTGCCGCGTCGGCTATCTTGGCCGGCCATACGAACTGTCTTGCCTTCGAGCAAGAGGGAACCGAGTGACAGAAGTTCGCCGAAGCCCCAGTCGATGCCACCTTCGCGACTCATCTCGACTCGCTTGGTTAGCAACTGCTGAAGTTTTGGGTGCACATGGAAACCAGGAGGCTGGTTGTTGTGTGCGTTTCCAATGAGTTCAACGGTGGCGCGTGAGATGGCAGTTTGGTGCTCGATAACTGGGTGGTCGCTGGCGGTGGTGCCGATGCCGACTGGGCGCGGAATCAACGCAACTGGTTCACTCATCGCTTTGTGAACTTCGATGAATGCGCTCTCTAGGCGGCTCTGGAAACCGGTGTTGGCAGCCTCGAACTCTTCGCGAGTTAGGTCTCCGCGGCCTACCAAAGACTCTAGGTAGAGGGTGCGAACTGAACGCTTTGCTTCGATGAGGTTGTACATCAATGGCTGAGTCATTGATGGGTCGTCGCCTTCGTTGTGACCGCGACGGCGGTAGCAAATTAGGTCGATGACAACATCTTTTTTGAACTCTTGACGGAACTCAAATGCCAAACGGGCAATTCGAGTAACGGCTTCTGGGTCGTCGCCGTTGACGTGGAAAATTGGAACCTGGATTCCCTTTGCCACGTCGGTCGAGTAAACAGTCGAGCGAGATTCACCCGGAGGGGTGGTAAACCCAACCTGGTTGTTGATCACGATGTTCACGGTTCCGCCGACCTTGTAGCCGCGAAGTTGTGACATGTTGAGCACTTCAGGAACAACGCCTTGGCCAGCAAACGCTGCGTCTCCGTGGATGATGACCGGAAGAACCGGGTAATTGTCGGTGCGGCTGGCATCGGTCAGGTCTAGCTTGGCGCGAACAATTCCTTCGACTACCGGGTTTACAGCTTCGAGGTGTGAAGGGTTAGCCGCGAGAGAAACTCGCACCTGCTTACCTTCCATGTTCGTGTAGGTTCCTTCGGTTCCGAGGTGGTACTTAACGTCGCCAGAACCTTGAACGGTCTTGGTGTCGGTGTTGCCCTCAAATTCGCGAAAAACTTGACCGTAGGTTTTACCGGCAACGTTGGTCAGAACATTTAGACGACCGCGGTGAGCCATGCCAATGACAACTTCATCCAAGCCGGCATTAGCGGCCTCTTGAAGAATTTCGTCTAGGGCTGCGATGGTTGATTCGCCACCTTCGAGGCTAAAACGCTTTTGGCCAACGAATTTGGTCTGCAAGAAAGTTTCAAAAGCTTCAGATTCATTGAGCTTCTCAAGAATTCTCAGCTGCTCTTCGCGGGTTGGCTTGGCATATGGGCGCTCGAGTTTGTCTTGGAACCACTGGCGCTGAGCTGGGTCTTGAATGTGCATGTATTCAACACCCACGGTGCGGCAGTAGCTGTCGCGCAAAATCTTGAGGATGTCTCGGAAAGGAGCCTTAGGCTTGCCGCCAAAACCACCGGTCTTGAAGGTGCGGTCGAGATCCCAGAGGCTTAGACCGTGGTTTAGCACATCGAGGTCTGGGTGACTGCGTTGCTGGTATTCGAGTGGGTCGACATCAGCCATTAGGTGGCCTCGCACGCGATAAGCATTGATTAGCTCTTGGATGCGGGTTTCTTTAGTGCGGTCGTCGGCGCCTTCGCGGTCGAAGTCGGTGACCCAGCGAACCGGCTCGTATGGAATGCGGAGGTCGGCAAAAATTTCGTCGTAGAAACCACGAGCACCAAGCAGAAGCTCATGGATTTTCTTTAGGAACTCTCCAGAACCAGCGCCTTGAATAACTCGGTGGTCATAGGTGGAGGTAAGCGTAATGGTCTTGCTGATGCCGAGTTTCGACAACTGGGACTCCGACATGCCCTGAAATTCTGCCGGGTAATCCAGTGCTCCAGCGCCAACAATGCAGCCCTGACCCTTCATTAGGCGAGGCACCGAGTGAACTGTTCCAATTCCGCCAGGGTTAGTTAGCGAAACAGTGCCACCAGCGAAATCTCCGGCGGTGAGCTTGTTGTCTCGGGCTTTCTTTACGATTTCTTCGTAGGCATTTAGATATTCAGCAAAGTTGAGGCGCTGAGCTCGTTTAATGTTCGGAACCAAGAGGGCCCGGGTGCCATCTGGCTTAGGGATGTCGATGGCCAAACCGAAGTTAATGTTTGCCGGGCTGACCACGGCTGGACGCTCATCGACTAGGTCGTAGTAAACGTTTTGGCTTGGAAACTCTTTTAGGGCTCGGATGATTGCGAAGCCGATGATGTGTGTGAATGAAACCTTGCCGCCACGGGTGCGGGCGAGGTGGCTGTTGATGACGATTCGGTTGTCAATCAGAAGTTTTGCTGGGATGGTTCGCACCGAAGTTGCTGTCGGAACCTGAAGCGAGGCATCCATGTTGGTGGCAAGAGATTTTGCCATGCCCTTGAGAATGTCGACCTGATCGGTTTCCTCTTCACTGTCGACCTGGATGGTTTCGATGAGGGTGGTGACCGGAGCCTGGGCTGGAATTGGCTGAGAGCGCGGCTCGACGCGGGTGGTTTTGGCCACCATCGGCGCCGCTGAATCTGGGGTGGCTGGCTGAGCTGGCGCCACTGGCTGAATTGGGGTTTCAGCAGCTGGAGGTGCAACAGGGGCAGTGGGCTGAATGGTCACTGGGCCAGTGGTTGCGTGAGGGGTCTCGGTAGGACGGTATTTCTCAAGAATTGGCCACCAGGCCTTGTCTACCGAATCGGGGTTTGCTTGGAACTGGGCGTACATCTCATCAACGAGCCAGTCGTTCGCCCCAAAATCGTTTTCGCCGTTAGCATTCTCGTCATTCATTGACACAGAAATAACCTCTTTTATGATTGTCGAACCACAATATCGCTTCAAGCCTACCCGCTTGCGACCTGCTGCTTAGCCCCAAATCACCGATTTCAGAAAACTCAGAAAATCCTTTGAATCCGTGTCCGCGGGTATGCTTAAAGAACAATGGATAAAGCAGGTTCTGACCATACGCACAGGGGCGGTGCGGGTCGATGAATGAATGGCTAATGCTCGGCATCGGGCTTCTTCTCACCATCGGAACCGGCTTGTTTGTGGCTAGCGAATTCTCGATGCTAAACGTCGAACGAAACGACCTCGAAGCGAGGCAAGCTAGAGGAGAAAAGGGTTTAGCGAACCCCATCCGGGCACTGGCAAGGACTAGCACGCACCTATCGGGTGCTCAACTGGGAATCACTCTCACCACTTTGTTGACTGGATTTGTTGCCGAACCTGCGCTCACCAAGATCTTGGAACCCGTTTTCCAGAACCTACCGCTAAACCCATCCGGCCTCGAGGCGCTAAATCTCGGCGTTAGTTTGTTGCTCGCAACCCTGTTCTCCTTCCTTATCGGAGAGCTTGTTCCAAAGAACCTGGCTCTCGCGATTCCGTTGCCAGTTCTCAAATGGGTAGTTGGTTTTCAGCTTGCTTTCACTTGGATTTTTGGCTGGATGATCAAATTCTTGAATGTCTCCGGCAACGGCATCGTGCGTTCGCTCGGCATCGAACCAAAAGAAGAATTGAGCTCGACCAGAACGGCAGAGGAGCTTTCATCGCTGGTGCGCCGTTCGGCCAGCCTCGGTGCCCTCGACGCCAGCACCGCCACCCTTCTAACCAAGACCCTAGCGCTGAGCCAATTGGTAGCAGCCGACGTAATGACCCCGCGGCCTCGCGTGGTGAGTCTCGAGAGCCAAGCCAGCGTGAGCGATGTCATTCAGGCATCTATCAAAACCGGGCACTCTAGGTTCCCGATCGTCGAGGGTTCCAGCGATGATGTGATTGGCGTTGTTCACGTTAAGCAAGCAGTTTCGGTGCCGCGTGAAAAGCGTGGCGATGTGCCGGTTACAGCAATCATGTCGCCAATTCTTAGAGTTCCAGAAACGATGCGGCTTGAAACTTTGATGGTTGAACTTAGAGCCAAGGGCTTGCAGTTGGCGATTGTTGTTGACGAATACGGTGGCACCGCAGGTCTCGCAACTCTCGAAGACCTGATCGAGGAATTGGTCGGCGAGTTGGTTGACGAACACGACCGAGCCAAAGCTGGCGTCACCCGAGGAGCTAACTCCTCGGTGCTGTTTCC
>JBEDKW010000012.1:0-8845 GCA_041171945.1 Actinomycetota bacterium | reverse complement strand
GGAGACCGGCGAGGATGTGGCTAAGGCCCTGGTCGAGGCTGGTGTGGTCAAGAACTTTCGAACCACCTACAAACTGATTCTTGAGCAAAACCCGACATTCTTTCCTGGTACTTACAAACTGAAACTTGAGATGAGTTCTTTGGCCGCCCTGGCTGCATTAGCGGACCCACAAAACACGGTGGTCAATAGAGTGACCGTCAAAGAGGGCCTCAGGATCTCGGTGGTATTTAAGGTGCTCAGCGAAGCCACCGGAATCAGCCAAGAGGAATTCGCAACTGCGGCTAAAAACCTTTCAGACTTTGACCTTCCAGCCGCTGCCCCAAGCCTCGAAGGTTATTTGTTTCCGGCAACCTACAACTTCAGCCCAAAAGCAGATGCAACCTCAATACTGAAAACGATGAGAGAGCGCATGCAGCAGGAGCTTGACTCATTCGGAGTTAGCGCGGCTGATACGCACTCCGTTTTGACGCTAGCTGCCCTCGTGCAGAAAGAGGCGCGGATTGAAGCCGATTTCTACAAGGCATCTCGAACATTCTTGAATCGCATTGAAGTTGGCATGAAACTGCAATCTGACGCGACAGTGAGTTATGGCGTGAACGGCGACACGGTTAGCACCTCGGCTGCCGACCGCGCTAATGACAACGGCTATAACACTTACCTTCACCCAGGGCTACCTGTTGGTCCAATCGGTGCACCAGGCAGAGTGGCAATCGATGCCGCCCTGAACCCCGCCGAAGGCGATTGGCTCTACTTCTGCACTATTAACCTTGAAACCGGCGAAACCGTTTTTAGTGAGACCTTCGCTCAGCACGAAAAAGCCGTTGCCCTTTGGCAAGCATGGATGAAGGATCACCCCGAGTATGACTAGAAGATTCGCTGTTCTCGGTTCTCCGATTGAGCACTCAAAGTCACCCGCGATTCATTTGGCGGCCTATCGAGTTCTAGGAACAGAGTGGGAGTATGGCCGAGCAGAGGTTGGCGAAGGTGGACTGCGAAAATTTATTGAAGAACTCGACTCTGACTGGGATGGCTTTAGTGTCACAATGCCACTCAAGGAAGAGGCGACCAAATTTGCAACGATTCACGACAAGCAGTCAGTCCTGACCTCGGCTACAAACACTCTTTTCAAAAACGAAGAGGGGGTGTGGGAGGGTTTCAATACCGACATTTTTGGCATCACTCAGGCGCTTACCGAAGCAAAGATTCATGTTCCAAAGCGAGTTTTGATTCTTGGCTCTGGGGCGACTGCAACATCAGCCATGGCTGCAGTAGCTGACTTATCTCCGAAAGCCGAAGTGCGTGTTTGGGCTCGCAACGCCAACTCTCGTAAGGTTTTGGTTGCTTATGGCAAGTCGCTGGGGCTCAAAGTTGGTTCGGCCGGCAGCCTGAAGCGTGCTTCAGTGGCAGCCGATCTAACAATTTCGACTCTTCCAGCTGGAGCATTAGATGATTCCGTGCGGGTTCTAGCCAATTCAAGGTTTTGGTCGCCAAAAGGCGCATTGCTCGACGTCTCTTACAACCCATGGCCGAGTGAACTCGCAAGTCTCTGGGAGAGCAAGGGACGCAAAGTTGTGAGTGGGCTCGAAATGCTCATCTGGCAAGCTGTTGCGCAAATTAGAATCTTTTTTCATGGATCGGCAACTAATGAGCTGCCGAACGAAATAGCCGTAGTCGAAGCAATGAGATTGGCCACTCAGGCCTAACTAATTAGCCCGAGCCGGTTGTCTGCACCGAACAGTTGATGTGGCAGAATTGGCGCATGTTACGTTGGATCACCGCAGGAGAATCGCACGGCCCTGAGCTTGTTGCCGTTTTAGAAGGCCTGCCCGCTGGAATCGAAGTCACCACTGCTGATGTGCAGGACGCACTTGCGCGTCGACGCCTTGGTTATGGCCGTGGTGCGCGCATGAAGTTTGAACAAGACCAGGTTTCTCTGAGTGGTGGAGTTCGCCACGGTCTCACCATGGGTGGTCCAGTGGCCATCACAGTTGCCAACACCGAGTGGCCAAAATGGCAAGACGTTATGTCTGCCGACCCAGTTAGCGAAGACAAACTTGGGGGAGCGCGTGCTGAAGCTCTAACTCGCCCACGCCCTGGGCACGCAGACTTCACCGGAATGCAAAAATACGGTTTCCTCGACAGTCGTCCGGTATTGGAACGAGCCAGTGCTCGCGAAACGGCTGCCCGAGTTGCACTAGGTGCCGTTGCCTCAAACTTCCTTTCCCAGCTGGGCATCAAGCTAGTCACCCACACCGTTTCAATCGGCACGGTGATGGCAAGTGCAGAACTCGCTATTCCAACCCCAAACGACGTTGATTTTCTAGACGAGAACCCAGTGCGTTGCTTCAACGCCGAGGTCTCTGCCGCCATGATTGCCGAAGTAGACGAGTGCCAGAAAGACGGTGACACCTTGGGTGGCGTCACTGAAACCTTGGTTTATGGCCTACCGCCGGGCTTGGGTTCATTCGTTCACTGGGATCGCCGCCTCGACTCACAACTTGCCGGTGCACTCATGGGCATTCAAGCAATCAAGGGTGTCGAAGTTGGCGACGGCTTCGAAACTGCCAAGAGGCGTGGCTCAGTTGCGCACGACGAGATTCAGCGGGATGAAGACGGAATCGTTCGACGTCTGTCTCACCGTGCCGGCGGCATTGAAGGCGGCATGAGCAACGGTGAAATTTTGCGCGTGCGCGCTGCCATGAAGCCAATCTCAACAATTCCAAAGGCACTGGCTACCATCGATGTGGCCACCGGCGAAGCAGCTAAAGCGCACCACCAACGCTCTGATGTCTGCGCGGTTCCCGCCGCTGGCGTAGTTGCTGAGGCAATGGTTGCGCTGGTTCTGGCTAATGCTGTTCTAGAGAAATTTGGCGGCGACTCAGTGGCCGAAACCAAGCGCAATCTTGCCAGCTACCTAGATCACATCCCGGCTGTTCTGAAGTCATTTGACACAGACTCTTGGGATGCCTGAGCGCTCTGAGGTCATAGTTCTAGTCGGCCCAATGGGTGTCGGCAAAACCACCGTTGGCCGCAAACTAGCAAAGACGTTGGGTGTTCCTTTTATCGATACCGATGCCGAGATTGTCAGCGAGCACGGGGCAATCCCAACGATTTTTGAATCAAAGGGGGAGCCAGCATTCCGTTTGCTGGAGGAACAGGCCCTCCTCAAAGCGATTTCCAAGCCTGGTGTCGTCGCAACCGGAGGCGGTGTTGTGGTTAGTGCTCTTTCGAGAGAGCGCTTGAAAGCCACTACGGTGATTTACCTGGCCACCGACGGAAAACACATCTCGTCTAGATTGCAACACGGCAGCCGCCCACTCATCAAAGACGGGCTGACCGACTGGAAGAGGATCTATGAAGAGCGAAAGCCGATTTATGAATCGGTGGCAGACTTTGAAATAGACACCTCTGGGCAACCACTTAAAGAAACCGTTAACGCAATTCGAAAGACTCTGGAACTCTAATGGCCGACCATAAAACAATTCAGGTATCTGGCGAAAACCCGTACGACATAATCATCGGTCGGGCACTCCTGGGTGAAGTTGGGCCGGCTCTAGGCAAGAACGTGAACAAGGTTTTGATCATTCACCCGGTCGGCCTAACCGCCAGCGCCGAGTTGCTTCGTGAGACCCTCATCGAACAGGGATACGAGGCCCTGCTCTGCGGTGTTCCGGACAGCGAGGATGCCAAACGCGTAGAGGTGGCTGCTTTTTGCTGGGGAGTCATGGGGCAGTCTGACTTCACTCGCACCGATGCCGTGATCGGTTTCGGTGGAGGTTCGACCACAGACCTAGCCGGATTCGTGGCCGCAACCTGGTTGCGAGGCGTAAAGCTGATTCAGGTGCCGACAACCTTGCTTGGCATGGTTGATGCCGCAATTGGTGGTAAGACTGGCATTAATACCCAAGAGGGTAAGAATTTGGTGGGTGTTTTTCACGCTCCCGCGGCGGTCATAATCGACTTGGATACACTTTCGAGCTTGGCCAAGAATGAGATTCTCGCTGGTTTTGGCGAGGTCGTTAAATACGGATTTATTGCCGATGAGCGCATCCTGGAAATTATCGAGGCAGACGTAGATCGAGCCACTGACCCAGCCACTGCGGAGTTCAGTGAAATCATTGAGCGCTCAGTGGCCATCAAGGCAAGAGTGGTCGGTGCCGATTTCAAAGAGGCCGGGCTTCGAGAAATTTTGAACTACGGACACACTCTGGGCCACGCAATCGAGCTTGCTGAGCGCTATAAGTGGCGTCACGGAGCAGCTGTGGCGATAGGCATGGTTTTCGTCGCCGAGCTTTCGCGTCTTGCCGGCCGTCTCTCCGACGATGTGGTCGACCGTCACCGCACTGTGTTGAAGTCACTTGGTTTACCCACCGAGTATCCGCCTCAAAAGTGGAACCAACTTCTTGATGCAATGCAGCGCGATAAGAAGTCTCGCGCCGGAATGTTGCGTTTTGTTGTTCTAGATGCAATCGGCAAACCAACCATCATGGCGGCACCACCAATTGAACTTCTTCACGCTGCCTACCAAGAGATCACACCGAGCTAGAGGTAACCTAATCAAATGAAGACAGTATTGGTTCTCAGTGGCCCAAATCTTGGCCGTCTTGGTTCGCGTGAGCCGGACATCTATGGCTCGGTCGACTACGCCGGACTAGTGGCGCAAGTTGAAACAAAAGCCGCCCAGGTCGGTCTCAAAGTTGACGTTCGCCAGACTGACAGTGAGTCAGAGCTAATCGGGTGGCTTCATGAGGCTGTAGACCAGCAACTTGACGTAGTTCTCAACCCGGCTGCTTTCACCCACTATTCATACGCTGTAGCCGACGCTGCGGTTCAGGTGACCAAGTCGGGGCGCCGATTGATTGAGGTTCACCTCAGTAACCCGCACACTCGCGAAGAGTTTCGTCACAAGAGCGTGATTACCGCGGTAGCAACTGGAGTTATTGCCGGATTCGGCGTGGATTCCTACCTTCTTGCTCTGGCGCAGCTCTCCGACTGAGCAGCGGCAATGTTCATGGCACAGCAACTGCCATCCCAGGCGCCACTGCGCTAGAATGGTCTAAACGCGGTTCGCCGCTCTATTTTTTTGCCTTTCCAAAAACCCTTGAAACGAGTGATCATCATGGCAACTTCCAATGACCTGAAGAACGGGCTAGTTCTAAACATCGATGGACAGCTCTGGACAGTTATCGACTTTCAGCACGTAAAGCCAGGCAAGGGCGCCGCTTTCGTTCGCAGCAAGCTGAAGAATGTCATGACCGGCAAAGTCGTCGACCGCACCTTCAACGCCGGTGTCAAAGTTGAGACCGCAAACGTTGACAAGCGCGACATGACTTACCTTTACAAAGATGGCTCGGGCTTTGTGTTCATGGACGTCAACACCTACGACCAGGTAACCCTGAGTGAAGAGACAGTTGGCGACGCCACCAACTACCTACTCGAGAACCAAAATGCCGTTGTCGCCATGTACGAAGAGAACCCAATTTACGTTGAGCTTCCAGCTTCGGTAGTTCTTGAAGTGACCTACACCGAGCCTGGCCTCCAGGGCGACCGCTCAAGCGGCGGCACCAAGCCTGCTACCTGCGAGACCGGTCTACAGATTCAGGTTCCGCTATTCCTTGAAATCGGCACCAAGGTTCGAGTAGACACTCGCACCAACGATTACCTCGGCCGCGTAAACGACTAATCACCTTGAGCGCTCGAGTAAAAGCCAGAAAAAGAGCGGTTGACGCAGTCTTCGCTGCCGACATCCGCAAGATCTCACCAATAACCCTTCTTGACGAGGTAGCCGCGCTTGCCGCGGACCGCCAGAACCAAGAGCCGATTTTCAGTTACGCGCGAGAAATAGTTCAAGGAATCATCGATAACAACGATGAGATTGATGACCTTCTCGAGACCTACTCGCAGGGTTGGGCGCTTGACCGCATGCCAAACCTTGACCGCGCAATTTTGCGAGTTGCAGTTTGGGAAATTCTTCACAACGAAGCAGTTCCGGATGGCGTAGCAATCAACGAGGCAGTAGATCTAGCCAAGGAGCTATCTACCGATGACTCTGGGGCTTTTGTGAACGGTTTGCTCTCAAGAATCGCCGCAACTAAAACTGCCAAGTAGCCTGTTTCAAATAGTGCCTCGCACTGTTAGACTCATCAACGAACATCCTTTAAAGACCGTCCAGAGAGACGGAGAAGGAGGTGGGCGTGTCCGCACGCACCGTCTTAACTAGCGACGACATCGATCGCGCAGTAACTCGAATCGCTCATGAAATTCTTGAAGCGAACACAGCTCTTCAAAAGAGCGGCACAGCAAATCTAGTCATTTTAGGTATTCCTACTCGCGGAGTTTTACTCGCGGAGCGAATCGCAGCCGTTATCGCAAAAACAGAGCCTGAAGCCGACCTTTCGCAACTTCTCGGAAGACTCGACATCACCATGTATCGAGACGACCTGGCCCAGAACCCAACCCGCGCAATCACCGAAACCATGCTGCCAACGCAGGGGATCGACGACAAGGTTGTGGTCTTGGTTGATGACGTATTGTTCAGCGGACGAACCATTCGCGCCGCTCTAGATGCACTCAACGACTTTGGTCGCCCACGCGCGGTTAGACTCGCGGTCTTGGTTGATAGAGGGCACCGAGAACTGCCCATCCGTGCCGATTTTGTTGGAAAGAACTTGCCAACCTCAAGGGAAGAGCGCATTCGCGTTCAACTCAATGAAACCGACGGAACTAATGCTGTGGTGATCGAGTCATGAGTCAAATCAAGCACCTGCTTTCGGCTGCCGACTTAAGCGCAGAAGCCGCCATCGAAATTTTGGACATCGCCGAAGGCATGTCGAATGTGAATGAGCGCGAGATCAAGAAGTTGCCGACTCTGCGAGGCAAAACGGTGGTCAACCTGTTCTTCGAGGACTCAACCAGAACCCGTATTTCATTCGAACTGGCCGCCAAGAGACTTTCTGCAGACGTAATCAACTTCTCGGCAAAGGGCTCAAGCGTATCTAAGGGCGAGAGCCTGAAAGACACAGCACAGACTCTCGAGGCAATGGGCGCCGACGCCGTTGTAATTAGACACCCAGCAAGCGGAGCAGCAAACGTTTTGGCTCACAGTGGCTGGATTGGTGGCTCGATTGTGAACGCCGGAGACGGCACCCACGAGCACCCAACTCAAGCTTTGCTCGATGCATTCACAATGCGCAAGCGAATTCACGGCGCTTCATCAACCGGCAAGAACCTCGCCGGGGTAAAGGTTGCCATCGTGGGAGACGTTCTGCACTCGAGGGTCGCTCGCTCGAACCTTCTGCTGTTGAACACTCTTGGCGCCGAAGTTCACTTCGTTGCCCCACCCACACTGTTGCCAGCCAACCCAGCTAACTGGCAAGCAAAGCTTCACTACTCACTAGACGAGACACTGGCTAGTGAGAAGCCAGATGTGGTCATGATGCTTCGCGTGCAGGGCGAGCGCATGAACGCCTCCTACTTCCCATCAGAACGCGAATATTCGCGCATCTGGGGCTTGAACGCCGACCGCCTAGCTCTTCTCAAAGACTCGGCAATTTTGATGCACCCAGGGCCAATGAACCGCGGCCTTGAAATCGATGCAGTGGCTGCAGATTCATCCAAGTCAACCGTCTTGGAACAAGTTGCCAACGGCGTTTCGGTTCGAATGGCAGTTCTATTCACACTTCTATCTGGTGAAAGGGTTTCAGATGCCAGCTAATTTCGTTCTTTCTTCGGTGCAACTTGCCAACGGGCAAATCACTGACATTGCAATCACGGATGACAAAATCAGCGCCATCGGCACCGGGCTTACCGGCGCTGAAGTGATCGACTGCACTGGCCTAATTGCGCTGCCTGGGCTGGTTGACCTTCACACCCACCTTCGCGAACCAGGGTTCGAACAGAGTGAGACCATTTACACCGGCTCACAGGCTGCCGCCCTCGGAGGATTCACCGCTGTACACGCCATGGCAAACACGATGCCGGTGGCTGACACTGCCGGTGTTGTTGAGCAAGTTGCCGCCCTTGGGCGCGAGGCTGGCTATGTAGACGTCTACCCAATTGGAGCAGTGACAGTCGGGCTGAACGGCACTCAGCTCTCAGAGATTGGTGCAATGGCAAACTCACGGGCCAAGGTTCGTGTTTTCAGCGATGACGGCAAGTGCGTTCACGACCCAGTGATCATGCGTCGCGCACTCGAATACGTGAAGGCATTTGGAGGAGTCGTTGCACAACATGCGCAGGAGCCTCGCCTGACCGAAGGCGCTCAAATGAACGAGGGTAAGGTTTCGGCCGAACTTGGTTTAGTTGGCTGGCCCGCAGTCGCCGAAGAAGCCATCATTGCCCGTGATGTGTTGCTTGCCGAACACGTTGGCTCAAGAGTGCACATTTGCCATATCTCTACCGCTGGTTCGGTCGAAATCATTCGTTGGGCAAAGGCTCGCGGCATTTCGGTGACGGCCGAAGTAACTCCTCACCACTTATTGCTCACCGATGAATTAGTTCGAAGCTATGACTCGGTTTACAAAGTGAACCCGCCGCTTCGCACAGCAGAAGATGTGCTGGCAGTTCGCGCCGCCTTGGTTGACGGCACAATCGACATCATCGCGACCGACCATGCGCCACACCCAATCGAAGCCAAGGACTGCGAGTGGAACGCCGCAGCGTTCGGCATGCTTGGCCTAGAGACGGCAGCCTCAATTGCTCAAGAAGTGCTCATCGAAAGTGGCAAGTCAAACTGGCAACGTCTCGCTGAAGTGCTTTCGCACAACCCAGCAAAGATTGGCTCGGATGAAGAGCAGGGTCAAGAACTTGCTGTTGGTGCATTTGCGAACATCGCACTGATTGACCC
>JBEDKW010000011.1:0-11489 GCA_041171945.1 Actinomycetota bacterium | reverse complement strand
GCGATGTTGTTGTTCGCGACTTCGCGACTTCAGTTGAAGAGATTTACGAGACTGGACCGATGACTGCACCAAGCGAAAAGTTCTAAAGCACTACGCACAAACTTTTGAGGCCGATTGGTTTTTAGTTTTTTAGAAACCAGTCGGTTTCTCTTAACTTTTTCATAGCGATCTTGCGTTCACTGGGCTCTAAGCGGTCGAGGTAGAGCAACCCATCAAGATGATCACACTCGTGCTGAAGAGCCTGAGCCAACAACCCAGTGCCGGCCACCTCGACGGTTTCACCCTCTAAATTGGTTCCAACCGCGCGCGCAAACTCAAAGCGGGCGGTGTTATGCCAGAGGCCAGGCACCGATAGGCAACCTTCCCCCACGAGTGTTTTTTCGCCACTCAGTTCGATAATTTTTGGGTTTATTAGGTAGCCGACCTCGCCATTGATGTTGTAGCTAAACGCACGAAGATTCACACCGATTTGGGGTGCCGCGACACCGGCCCGACCAGGCAATTTTGTGGTGTCAATCAGGTCTTCAATGAGGCCACGGATTTTTGGGTCCACAACTTTGATGTCGTCCGAGACCGTTTTTAAGACAGGGTCGCCAAACAGGCGAATTTCTCTAACCGCCATTTGGGTTTTCTAGATTGGGTTGTTTAGGCCGTCAACGACCAGGGCAGCCAATTCGCGAGCTGCGTCGCGAGTGCCCTTCTTGAGTTGGTCAAACTTGATAACCGAACCAGCAGCAAGCGCTGGGTCGTAAGGGATGCGAACCACGTGGCGAACTCGAGTCTGGAAGTGCTGCTCGATTTCGTCTAGCTTGACCAAGTTAGTTCCCTGGGTTGCCGTGTTTAGGGCGACGACCGAGTTTCGAACGAGGTCTCCGTAGCCGTTCGCTTCGAGCCAAGTCAGGGTCTCAGAGGCGAGGCGGGCCTCATCAACTGAGCCACCAGAAACGATGACAAGACCGTTAGCGCGCTGCAGAGTAGGGCGCATCACCGAGTGCACAATTCCGGTGCCGCAGTCGGTCAAAACGATTGAGTAGTAGCGAGCTGCCATGTCGGCAACAACGTTGTAGTCACCCTCATCGAAGGCTTCTGAGAGCATTGGGTCGCTGTCTGAGGCAAGCACATCGAGTCGGCTGACATCTCTAGACACCATGGTTGAAAAGTCGGTGAAGCCATCAACAGCGGCAGCGCGGTTAACTACATCGCGAACAGTGAAACGAGTTGATTTGCTTACTCGCTCAGCAAGTGTTCCACGGTCTGGGTTGGCGTCGATGGCAATGATTCGGTCTTCACGGGATAGCGACAAGGCCATGCCCAAAAGCGTGCTCACAGTGGTTTTTCCAACGCCACCCTTGCGGGTAAGGATGGGGACAAACTTGGCTCCACCCTCGAGCGCGGCACCAATTCTTGCGTCAATTGCTTTTCGTTCGCGAATCTTTGGTGAGTCACCGAGGTTGATGTTTTTTAGGCTCAAAAAGTAAACAAAACGGCGCCAGCCAGCTTCTGGGCTTGGTCGGTTGCGCGCGCTCACATCGATTAGGCGATCTGCGGTTAGCATTGCGGCTGGCTCAGGCTGGCTGAACATTTCGCCGCGCAGGCTGTCGCGACGCGAGTAGTTTGCGCGAACCACTGGCTCGGTGTCGATTTTGTCTAGTTCTCTTGAGAAGCGTGGCTCCTCCGAAACAACCTCAATCGAAGAGGTGCTTGGGGTGGTGTCAACGGCGCCGGCATCTACTGCAACTTCGGCCAGTGAGTGAGTGCGCTCAACTTCGTTAGCCTCAGCGGCCTTGCGAGGTGCCAGAAAATCGGCCTGTTCGTCTTCAGGTTTTTTGCCCCAAATAGCCAAAGTGATTCTCCTTGATACGGCGCGAAAATGTTCGCACGAGCGTTTACTAGCCTCCCCAGTTTACCCGCAGAAGGTTTGAGGTGCAGTTAATCTTGGCTTTCAACCACCATGATGAGGTCGCCGGCTTCCACGGGAGCAGTCTTTGGCATCGCCAATCTCCTGACCACACCAGCCATGCTCGCGGTGATCGTTGCCTCCATCTTCATAGCTTCGATGGTGGCGACCGGCTGGCCGATTTCAACGTGAGTTCCTTCGACAACCTGCAGAGTGACAACGCCGGCAAAAGGCGCGGCAACGTGACCGAGGTTCTTGACGTCTGCCTTTTCAGCCTGAACTACGTTCACGGCAATCTTGCGATCACGGATGTTGATTGGACGAAGTTGGCCGTTGAGGGTTGCCATTACAGTTCTAAAACCTTTGGCATCTGGGGTTCCGATGGCCTCAAGGCCGATGTAGAGGCGAACACCCTTGGCAATCTCAACCACGTGCTCTTTGCCCTGCTCGAGACCATAGAGGTAATCGACTGTGTCAATTGTGTCGAGGCGACCAAAACTCTCCTGAGACTTCTTGAAGTCTTCGGTTGGCCCAGGGAACAACAAACGGTTGAGGGTGTCGCGTTTCAGTAGAGAGTCGGTTCCTTGCAAAATTGCTAGGTCTTCAGGCGCAACTGGAGTAACTCCAAACTTGAGGTTCTTACCCTGCAAAACCTTTGAACGGAACGGTTCAGGCCAACCACCTGGCAGATCGCCCAACTCGCCAGCCATAAAGCCAACCACGGAGTCTGGGATGTCGTAGTTCTGCGGGTTTTCAGCGAAATCCGCTGGGTCCGCATTGACAGCCACAAGGTGCAGTGCCAAATCTCCAACAACTTTCGAAGAAGGAGTCACCTTGGTTGGGCGACCAAGAATCTGGCTGGCCGCCGCATACATGTTCTCGACCTTTTCGAACTGGTCACCCAGGCCAAGCGCAATTGCCTGCTGGCGAAGGTTCGACAGCTGGCCACCTGGAATTTCGTGGTGGTAAACGCGACCGGTTGGGCCTGGGAGACCTGACTCAAATGGGGCGTAGACCTTGCGGACCGCTTCCCAGTAGGGCTCTAGGTCGGCCACCGCAGAAAGTGCGATGCCGCTGTCTCGTTCGGTGTGGGCTAACGCCGCGACTAGGGCCGATGCCGATGGCTGGCTAGTGGTTCCTGCCATTGGCGCACTAGCTACGTCGACTGCGTCTACGCCGGCGTTGATAGCCGCCATAAGGGTCGCTAGTTGACCACCAGCAGTGTCGTGAGTGTGAAGGTGAACTGGCAGGTCAAAACGCTCTCTGAGGGCGGTGACGAGCTTTGCAGCGGCTGCCGGGCGCAGTAAGCCGGCCATGTCTTTGATAGCAATGATGTGAGCACCAGCTGCAACGATTTGATCGGCTAGGCCCAAGTAGTAATCGAGGGTGTAGAGCTTCTCTTCTGGGTCGAGCAAGTCAGCCGTGTAGCAGAGCGCCACTTCGGCAACTGCGGTTCCAGTCTTCAAAACCGCATCGATTGCCGGCTTCATCTGATCAATGTCGTTCAAGGCATCGAAAATGCGGAAGATGTCTACTCCGGTTGCAGCAGCCTCGGCTACGAAACTTTCGGTGACTTCAGTTGGGTATGGCGTGTAGCCGACAGTGTTTCGGCCACGAAGCAACATTTGAATGCAGAGGTTCGGCATGGCTTCACGAAGAGCAGCCAAACGCAACCAAGGGTCTTCGCCCAAGAAACGCAGTGCCACGTCGTAGGTTGCGCCGCCCCAAGCCTCAACCGAAAGGAGTTGTGGAGTCATTCGGGCCACATAAGGAGCCACCTGGGCGAGATCGCGACCACGGACACGGGTAGCTAGCAACGACTGGTGGGCATCACGGAAAGTGGTGTCGGTGATTGCCACTGCAACCTGGGCGCGCAGGCTCTTTGCAAACCCTTCTGGGCCAAGCTCAAGCAAACGCTGCCTTGAACCAGCAGGAGCCGCAACGCTCAAGTCGAGCTTCGGAAGTTTGGCGGCTGGAGTCAGGTGATGTCCGGCACGAGCGCCATTTGGCTGGTTCACTGTGACATCAGCCAACCAAGACAAGATCTTGGTGCCTCGGTCTAGCGATTGCTTAGCCGAGAACAGCTGAGGTCGCTCATCGATGAACGAGGTGCTCAGGTCGCCGCTGGCAAAAACAGGGTCATCGAGAACTGCCTGCAAGAATGCGATGTTGGTGGACACCCCACGGATGCGGAACTCGGCCAAGCCGCGCTTTGCGCGAGTTACTGCCGACTTGAAGTCACGCCCGGTGGCAATCAGCTTCACGAGCATCGAGTCGAAGTGCGGGCTAACCTCAGCACCGGTCGAAACCGTTCCACCATCTAGGCGAATGCCAGCACCACCCGGGGAACGGTAGGTAGTGATCTTGCCGGTGTCAGGCCTAAAGTTTGCAGCTGGATCTTCGGTGGTGATGCGGCACTGGATTGCGAATCCGTGCATTTGAATTTTGTCCTGGGTCAGGCCAAGATCGTGCAGGCTTTCGCCCGCAGCAATTCGCATCTGGCTCTGAACGAGGTCGATGTCGGTGATCTCTTCTGAGACGGTGTGCTCCACCTGGATGCGCGGGTTCATTTCGATGAAAACGTGCTTACCCGCGTTTGGGCCAACGGTATCGATCAAAAACTCAACGGTGCCGGCGTTCTGGTAGCCAATCTGCTCGGCAAATGACACAGCATCACGGTACAGAGTGAACCGAAGTTCGTCATCAATCAGCGGCGCCGGGGCAATCTCGACAACCTTCTGGTTTCTTCGCTGAATCGAGCAGTCGCGCTCAAACAGGTGCACAACGTTGCCTTGGGTGTCGGCAAGAATTTGAACTTCGATGTGACGCGGTCGAAGAACTGCCTGCTCAAGAAACACTCGAGCATCTCCAAAGGCACTTTCGGCCTCTTTGGAAGCCTCAATCAAGGCTGCTCTCAAGTCTTTGAACTCGGCAACGCGGCGCATGCCACGGCCACCACCACCGGCAACGGCCTTGACGAAAATTGGAAAGCCGATTTCTTCGGCAAGGCCAACAAGTTCGTCTACGTCGGCTGAGGATTGGCTTGATTTCAAAACCGGAACGCCGGCACGAATGGCTGCTTCCTTAGCGATTACCTTGTTGCCAGCCATTTCAAGGACATCTGAGCTCGGACCGATGAAGGCAATGCCGTTCGCACGAGCAGCCTCGGCAAGTTCTGGGTTCTCGGACAAAAAGCCGTATCCCGGGTAGATGGCGTCAGCGCCACTCTCCTTGGCAACACGAATAATCTCGGCTACGTCAAGGTAAGCGCGAACCGGATGACCGATGGTTCCAATCTGGTAGGCCTCGTCTGCCTTCAGGCGGTGAGTTGAGTTGCGATCCTCATAAGGAAACACTGCAACTGTCTTGGCGCCAAGTTCAAAAGCGGCTCGAAATGCCCGAACCGCGATTTCTCCACGGTTTGCAACCAGAATTTTTTTAAACATTGGATCCTTTGGTTCGTTTAACTCAACATCGGAAGGTTTATACCCTAGATAAAAAGGTAGCCTATAAAAGTGCACGTACTTAGCGTCAGCTCCCTTAAGGGAGGCGTAGGAAAAACAACGGTTGCCCTGGGGCTTGCCTCGGCAGCATTCGCTCGCGGCCTAAAGACACTTGTCGTAGACCTAGACCCTCAGTGCGATGCCACTACCGGGCTCGCGGTTACCCCAGAATTTAGTGAAACCGTAGCCGAAGTGCTGCAAAACCCCAAAACAAATGTGGTTCAACGGGCCATCACCGCATCCGGTTGGGGTTCAGTCGGCACCGGCAAAATCGATGTGATGATTGGCTCTCCCCGAGCCCTAAACTTTGATACCCCAAACCCAACGCTGCGGGATGTCTGGAAGCTCGAAGAGGCTCTAAGCCGAGTCGAGAAGGACTACGACCTCGTCATCATTGACACCCCACCTTCAATCAACGGACTGACTCGCACGGCTTGGGTCGCTAGCGATCGGGTGTTGATTGTTTCTGAACCTTCAATTTTTTCCGTGGTTGCCGCAGACAGAGCAATGCGAGCTATCGATGAGCTTCGAAGAGGCCTGACCCCAAGACTTCAGGCACTTGGCGTGGTCATCAACCGAGTTCGCCTGCAGTCCAAAGAACACGAATTTAGAGTCAATGAACTCAAGCAAATGTTTGGATCGAAGCTCTTGAGCGTTCAACTCGAAGAACGAGCCACTCTGCAGCAGGCTCAAGGAGCAGCCAGGCCGATTCACAACTGGCCGGGAGAAAACGCAGTCGAAATCGCAAACATTTTTGATGAGATTCTCGAAGCCGCAATGATCTCTTTTGAAGATTCAATTGGCAAGCGGGTTGTGAAAAACGACAAGAGGTTTGCTCGACTCACAAAAATTATGCGTGGGCAAAACCTAGATGAGATTTTAGAAATCGAAGCTCTGGGCTCCTCTGAGATTCTTGAACTAACTGCCGACGCTGCTGCGGCGAGTAAAGACTAAACGGCTTTACGAGTTGACCGACGAGCAGCAAGCTCGTCCATGTCATCGATGTGGTTCTCTTTCATGTTGACCAAGCTGGCTTCAACTTCTCGCAAAACCTTACCCACAGCGATTCCGAAGACGCCCTGGCCTCGGTCGAGCAGGTCCATTACTTCGTCTTTGGTGGTGCAGAGATAAACTCTCGCGCCATCCGACATCAGTGTGATTGAAGCTAAGTCGTTAATTCCGGCAGCGTGTAGTTGGTCAGCCGCAATTCGAATTTGCTGAAGTGACACTCCGGTGTCAAGAAGACGCTTCACTAGCTTCAAAACCAGGATGTCTCTAAACGCATAGAGTCTCTGAGAGCCTGATCCAGCGGCACCGCGAACACTTGGCTGCACTAGCCCAGTTCGGTCCCAGTAATCGAGTTGGCGATAGGTGATGCCGCAAGCAGCTGCTGCAGAGGTGCCTCGGTAGCCAACCTTTGGGTCGGCCGAAGGCAAGCCATCGGTGAAAAGCATGTTCTCTGAATAGTTCGATGGAGCATTCGATTCTGAGTCAGACATCTCGGCTCCTTTCGCCTAATCTAAGGTTCAACTACAGGTTTAACTAGAACCTTAATTGTTGCCCTGTAGCAGCCATAAGTCCCGTTAATTTAAAGCTGCGGCGTGTCGCCCCAAACGACGGGGTTTTTAGGCGTCAAGTTTGGCGATTACCGAGCGAACTAGTTCCGCGCGAATCGATGAAAACTGATTTTCGATTTCAGCTGCGTAGTGCGCAGCTCTTGAGCGGCTAGCGGTGTCGTTTTTTCGCAAAACCGGAGCCACCACTCCCTCAATAATTCCAATTTCACGGTCAGCGGAAGCCTTTAGGCCTCTTAGGTGACGGGGCTGAATTCCGAAGCGCTGAAGGTGAACGATTGCTCGAGCAATTTCGACATCGGACTGGTCAAAAGGCGCCTGGCCAAGGAGAGAAACGTCTTGGGACTCTGAAATTAAAGCGTCGGTGATGGCGGTTTCAGCAACCAACTCCAGCTGGCTCAATCTCTTTCCGCGTGCCTGGCGAAGATGTGAGGCACTAACCGGACCAGAACCTGGAAGGCTCGGAGCGCGTCCTTCATCCAAGTCGGAAAGGTAGGTGCGAATAACCTTCAGCGGCAAGTACTGGTCGCGCTGCAACTCGAGAACGATTCGCACTCGATCAATGTCTAGGTCGGTGAACTTTCGGTAACCGGAGGCGGTTCGCTGTGGCGTGACCAGCCCCTGCTCTTCTAGAAAGCGCAGCTTTGATGGGGTTAGGTCGGCGAAATCTGTCGACAAAACTGCCAACACCTGACCGATATTGAATAACTTCGCTGGCCGAGCTGTAAACAGCTTGGCGGCAGGTTGTGCTGACAACTAGGCCCCCTGGGTCAAGTCTGAATGGGATGAATAAAAGGTGAGTCGGAATTTACCGATTTGCACTTCTGCTCCATCCACTAAAACTGCGGTGTCGATCCGAGCACCGTCAAAATATGTTCCGTTTAGCGAGGCTAGATCTTTTACAAGAAAAGAATTTCCTTCGCGAATAAACTCCGCATGCCTTCGAGAGACTGTCACGTCATCAAGAAAAATATCTGCGTTTGGGTGCCTACCGACTGTGGTGACATCCTGGTCAAGCAAAAACCTCGAACCCGAATTTGGGCCCCGTTTTGAAATTAGAAGTGCCGATCCGGCCGGCAAAGCTTCGATTGCCAACTGCTCTTCTTTTGAAAGATTTAGCCCAGATTCGGTGAGTAGATCCTCATTAAATCGCAGTGTTGATTCGACCTCGTCTGACGAGCCCCCAAAGCCCAACCCTGATGATTCCATGATTCCCTGACTCCTTCGCCCTATAGCCTATAGGACTCTCGTAGGGCTATTTTTCACTACTTCACGCACTTGGCGCAAGTAGACGATTCCGGCCCACCAGTAGAGCCCCATGCCCCAAAGTGCGAAGGCCCAGGCCAGTGGCAGGACGATAAATTCGGCCGCAGTCCAGAGGTCGGCGATTAGCAAGAGCGGAAAGGCGTAGAGCAAAGCAAACGTGCCAGCTTTGCCAAGGAAGTGGACAGGAAGCGGACCGTAACCGTGGGTTGCCAAGATTGGGTACGCGATGAGCAACACAAAATCGCGGCCGATGATAACGGCGGCCAACCAGGCCGGAATCACGCCGGTGATGGAAAGCGCCACCAGCGTCGAGAAAATGTAGAGGCGATCCGCCGCAGGGTCAAGAAGCTGACCAAGCCTGGTGACCTGATTGAACTTTCTTGCGAAATAACCATCTAGATAGTCGGTGACGCTAGAAATTGCCAGAACAATAATCGCCAATAGGTTCTGCTCATCGAGCAGCAGAAACAAGAACACTGGGACTAATGCGAGCCGAAGAGCGCTCAGGAGATTGGGCACAGTGAAGAACTGCTGCGTAAGGCTTAGGTTCGAATTCACTGACATGATTCGATATTACGCACCCAGCGCCGGCAAGACCCCGTTATCTTGCCGGTATGGCTATTCTCTGCACGCCGGTAAATCGTTCTGCGACACGAATAACTTGATTGCTGTAGCCGAATTCGTTGTCGTACCAGATGTAAAGAACTACGTGATTGCCGCTGGCGATAGTGGCTAGTCCATCAACAATTCCGGCTCTAGGAGAGCCGACAAAATCGGTGGAAACCACTTCCGGGGAGTCAATGAAATCGATTTGGTCATGCAGGGCAGAAAAAAGCGATGCGTTTCTCAACAGCGTATTGACCTCTTCCCTACTGACGTCACGACTCAACTCGAGGTTCAGGATTGCCATCGAGACATTGGGAGTCAAGGCCTTCGCGACAGCCTTGGCAGCACCCGTTTCAGCAATCACGAGATTCATCGGAGCCGAGCGGCCACGACGATCTCCCTTGTGAAAATTGTCAATCAAGTTTTGATCGTTGGTGTACGAGTGCACCGTTTCAACGTGACCATACTTCACATCAAATGCATCGTTGACCACCTTAAGAACGGGAGTGATGGCGTTAGTTGTGCAGGAAGCAGCGGTCAGAATCAGGTCTTCGCTTGAAATGGTCGAATCGTTGATGCCGAAAACGATGTTCTTCAAGTCACCTTTCCCCGGAGCAGTGAGCAGCACTCGGCTAACGCCAGAACTTTTCAGATGCTGAGATAAACCGTCTTCGTCTCTCCAAATGCCGGTGTTGTCGATGACGAGGGCCTCATGAATTCCGTAGGATTCGTAATCGATGGTGGCTGGGTCGTTTGCATAGATGATCTGAATTCTGGTGCCGTTGGCAATGATCTGATTGGCTTCCTTGTCGATGCTGATCACGCCGTTGAACTTGCCATGAACCGAATCTCGCCTCAGCAAACTTGCGCGCTTGACTAGGTCATTGTCGCTTCCTTGCCGCACCACAATGGCTCGAAGTGCGAGCCGGTCATTTGAACCCTCACCGGCAATCAAGAGGCGGGCCAGTAGGCGACCAATGCGCCCGAACCCATACAAAACCACATCCACCGATTTATCTTGGGTGTCGGCATTTTCTGGAAGCCCAAGGGCCTTGAGGATTTCTGAGTCAGTCGACGAAGCCCCGACTCTCTCAAGCAATAACGCAAGGTCGAGGTTCACTGGTGGAAAATCTAGGTCAGCCAATTTAGAAAGCAGCTCGAAACTCTCTCTGGTGCTGAGTTCCGATCCAATCACGTGGCGGGCATAGCGATGGGCTTTGATAATCTCCATCGCCGACTTATTGACCAGCGTCGAGCCATAGATTGTTGCCGCTACACCGCGACTTCGAAACAGCGAACCCACTAATGGAACGAGTTGCTCCGCGTAAGTTTGCCGTTCCGACCAAATTGCATCATTGGAATCTGGGGAAATCTTCATTGATTTGCCTTAGCTTGTTAGTTTTTAGAGATGTCTCTCGTCTACACCGTTGTAGTTAGACAGGGGTCTAATGAGAGCATTGGAAGCCAACTGTTCCATTATGTGCGCTGTCCAGCCGGTAATTCGCGCAGCGACAAAAATAGGCGTAAAGGTGAGTGTGTCAAAGCCCATCAAGTGATAAGCAGGCCCTGATGGATAGTCGAGGTTTGGCAAGATGTTTTTGCGCTCGGTCATAGCGGCTTCGAGGCCTTCATAAAGTTCCAACACATCAGGACGGTTGTAATACTCGACCAGTTTCACCATCGAGGCACGCATGGTTGGAACTCGCGAGTCACCCTTTTTGTAGACGCGGTGTCCAAAGCCCATGATTTTGCGCTTTTCGGCGAGCGCCTTCTCGAGCCAGGCTTCAGCTCGAGTTGCAGCATCTGGGCCAAAACCAATCTCATCAAAAACATGCAGCACGGCTTCATTCGCTCCGCCGTGCAGCGGCCCCTTGAGCGCTCCTATTGCTCCAGTAACAGCTGAGTAGAGGTCCGAGAGGGTCGAGGTGATAACTCTTGCTGTGAAGGTAGAGGCATTGAACGAGTGCTCGGCATAAAGAATGAGTGACACGCGAAACGCATCCACCACAATCGGTGCAGGAATTTCGCCGAAGGTCATCCACAGAAAATTTTCTGAGTAGTCAAGGTCAGCTCTTGGCTCAATCAGGTGCTGCGAGTGGCGTCTGCGCTGGTCGTAGGCAACGATGGCAGGCAACTTGGCAAATAACAAGATTGATTTGGCGAGATTTCCCTCGGGTGAGGCGTCGTCCACCTGCGGGTCAGAAGCGCCAATCACACTGACTGCGGTTCGAACCACGTCCATCGGGTGCGCGGTGAGCGGCAATGCGTCGATGACCTGTTTTACGGCCGGGTCAAGGGTGCGAGCAGAGCGCTCTTTAGTGGCAAATGCCAATAATTCAGTCGCGGTTGGCAGCTCCCCCTTCCACAGCAACCAAGCCACTTCTTCGAAACTCTTGCTGGCAGCTAGTTCTTGAACTGGATACCCGCGGTAGAGAAGTGAATTTGTGTCTGGGTTTACTTTTGAGACAGCAGTGTTGTCTACTACTACTCCGGCAAGACCCTTGAAGATCTGCGGTTCGGTTTCAGTCATGGGGGCTCCTTTGCGATGTGTTGCCGGTTTAGTGTTCTACGTGAGAGTCAAGCGAGAAATTGAAGATGCTCGAATCAAATTGGTTGTAGGCCTCATAGTCCAGAAGCTCATAG
>JBEDKW010000010.1:0-9595 GCA_041171945.1 Actinomycetota bacterium | reverse complement strand
GGTTCACAGGGTGTGCCTCTTCACGACAAGCACCTTGAGGTTATTGTTCGTCAGATGCTCGGAAAGGTCACTGTCATCGACAGCGGCGACACCGAAATGCTTCCTGGTGAAATCATTGACCGCAACCGTTTCACTGCTACCAACCGCAAGGCTGTAGCAGAGGGCAAGAAGCCTGCCTCAGCTCGTCAAGAAGTAATGGGTATGACCCGTGCTTCATTGGCTGCTCAGTCAGAGAACGTCATCATCGGTAAGCTCATCCCAGCTGGAACCGGTCTTCCGATCTACCGCAACATCACTGTTGAGGCGACCGAAGAGGCCAAGGCTGAGAAGTACCCTAACCGAATTTGGGCAGAATCAGCCGAGTCGACAGACTTCTCGGATGAGTTCAGCGCAACCGACTTGAGCTTTACTTCTATCGAGTCTTACTCGGAAGAGAAGTAACAGCCCAGAAACCATTTGACCCATCGGAGTATCTTCCGGTAGTCTTGGGAGAGCATGTGCTAAGGCACACGCTTCGCCCTTGCTAGCAGAAGATTGCTCCGGTGGGCCAAGAAACTTTCTTCGCACCAATCTGGTGCGCTAAAGAGTTGTTTTTAACAAACCAGAACCATCTGGCAACGAAAATGCCAGATTTATCAAGGAGAAGTAGTGCCTACAATCCAGCAGCTGGTCCGCAAGGGCCGCACGCCTAAGGTCACCAAGACCAAGACACCTGCGCTAAAGGGTTCACCTCAGCGTCGTGGCGTTTGCACACGCGTTTACACCACCACCCCTAAGAAGCCGAACTCTGCGCTTCGCAAGGTTGCTCGTGTGAAGCTAAGCAATGGCATCGAAGTTACCGCCTACATCCCAGGTGAAGGTCACAACCTCCAGGAGCACTCAATGGTGCTCGTGCGTGGCGGTCGTGTAAAAGACCTTCCAGGTGTTCGCTACAAGATCGTCCGCGGTGCTCTAGACACCCAGGCAGTTAAGAACCGTAAACAGGCTCGTAGCCACTACGGTGCAAAGAAGGGTAAGTAATCCATGCCTCGTAAAGGCCCAGTAACTAAGCGTCCAGTTGTAGCCGACCCGGTTTACAGCTCACCTGTAGTTTCACAGCTCGTAAACAAGATCCTGCTTGACGGCAAGAAGTCAATCGCAGAGTCAATCGTTTACGGTGCTCTTGAAGGTGCAAAAGAGAAGTCAGGCGCAGACGCAGTAGTTCTTCTAAAGAAGGCTCTCGACAACGTCCGTCCAACCGTTGAGGTTCGCTCACGTCGCGTTGGTGGCTCGACCTACCAGGTTCCTATCGAAGTGAAGGCACACCGTGCCAACACTCTCGCTATGCGCTGGTTGGTTAGCTATGCCAAGGCACGCCGCGAAAAGACCATGACCGAGCGTCTCATGAACGAGATCCTCGATGCATCAAACGGTCTTGGCGCAGCTGTGAAGCGTCGCGAAGACACTCACAAGATGGCAGAGTCCAACAAAGCATTCGCTCACTACCGCTGGTAGAAGCAAACGTCCGTTCGGAGTTCGAAGGCTTTTGGCCTTTCGTTCACCGAGCGGATGTTTTCATTTAGCAAACTAAACATCCAGATCTAAATCCCGGAGGATTATCGTGGCACAAGACGTGCTTACCGACCTACTAAAGGTTCGCAACATCGGCATCATGGCTCACATCGACGCCGGCAAGACCACCACTACTGAGCGCATCCTGTTTTACACAGGTATCACTCACAAGATTGGTGAAGTTCACGATGGTGCAGCAACCATGGACTGGATGGAGCAAGAGCAGGAACGTGGCATCACGATCACCTCTGCAGCTACCACCTGTTTCTGGGACAACAACCAGATCAACATCATTGACACCCCAGGCCACGTTGACTTCACAGTTGAGGTAGAGCGTTCGCTCCGTGTTCTTGATGGTGCAGTAGCCGTGTTCGACGGTAAAGAGGGTGTTGAGCCTCAGTCTGAGACCGTATGGCGTCAGGCCGACAAGTACGACGTGCCTCGCATCTGTTTCGTCAACAAAATGGACAAACTAGGCGCCGACTTCTACTTCACCGTAGACACAATCATCAACCGTCTTGGCGCAAAGCCATTGGTTATCCAGATTCCAATCGGTGCCGAGAGCAGCTTTGAGGGTGTCGTTGACATCGTTGAAATGCGCGCTCTAACCTGGCGTGGAGACGTAGAGATGGGTGCGAAGTACGACATCGAAGCCATCCCTGCCGACCTACAAGAGAAGGCCGACCACTACCGCACCGTTCTTCTAGAGACAGTCGCCGAAACCGACGAAGCTCTCATGGAGAAGTACTTCGGTGGCGAAGAGCTAACCGTTGCTGAAATCAAGGGTGCAATCCGCAAGCTCACCGTTTCTTCACAGATCTACCCAATTCTTTGTGGCTCTGCCTTCAAGAACAAGGGTGTTCAGCCAATGCTTGACGCAGTGGTTGACTACCTTCCATCACCGATGGACGTTCCTGCAGTTATCGGTCTAGACCCACGCGACGAAGAGATCAAGATTCTTCGCGAGCCAAAGTCAGACGCACCATTCGCTGCACTTGCTTTCAAGGTCATGACTCACCCGTTCTTCGGTCGTCTAACCTACATCCGCGTTTACTCAGGCCACGCTGCTTCAGGTGCTCAGGTTGTTAACTCAACCAAGGGCAAGAAAGAGCGCATCGGAAAGCTTTTCCAGATGCACGCCAACAAGGAAAACCCAGTTGACTCAGTCACCGCCGGCCACATCTATGCAGCCATCGGTCTAAAAGACGTGACCACCGGAGACACCCTGTGTGACCCGGACAACCAGGTAGTTCTTGAGTCGATGACTTTCCCGGAGCCAGTTATCTCGGTTGCGATTGAGCCAAAGACCAAGGCCGACCAGGAGAAGCTAGGTCTAGCTATTCAGAAGCTTTCTGAAGAAGACCCAACCTTCCGCGTTGAGCACGACCACGAGACCGGCCAGACCGTAATCTCAGGCATGGGCGAGCTTCACCTTGACATCCTTGTCGACCGCATGCGTCGCGAGTTCAAGGTTGAGGCAAACGTTGGCAAGCCACAGGTTGCCTACCGCGAGACTCTAAAGCGCGTAGTTGAGAAGTATGACTACACCCACAAGAAGCAGACCGGTGGTTCAGGTCAGTTCGCTAAGATCCAGATCCGCCTGGAGCCAATGGAAGTTGTTGGCGACAAGACTTACGAGTTCGTGAACGCCGTTACCGGTGGTCGCGTTCCTCGCGAATACGTGCCATCAATCGATGCAGGTATCCAAGACTCAATGCAGGTCGGAACTTTGGCTGGCTACCCAGTAGTCGGCGTAAAGGCCACCCTGCTAGATGGCGCTTACCACGACGTTGACTCGTCTGAAATGGCGTTTAAGATTGCTGGCTCGATTGCTTATAAAGAAGCAGCTCGTCTAGCTCAACCAACTCTGCTCGAGCCGTTGATGGCCGTCGAAGTTCGTTCACCTGAGGAATACATGGGTGACGTAATCGGAGACCTCAACTCGCGTCGTGGTCAGATCCAGTCAATGGACGACGCTTCTGGCGTCAAGGTCATCCGTGCCCTAGTGCCATTGTCAGAAATGTTCGGTTACGTGGGTGACCTCCGCTCGAAGACTTCGGGCCGTGCGGTTTACTCAATGACCTTCGAAACCTACCAAGAGGTTCCAAAGGCTGTAGCTGAAGAAATCGTCCAGAAGAACAAGGGCGAGTAGTAGTCTTCACCGATTGCTGCAAATCCAAGTAAGATAGAAAATCTGTAAACCCCTAAATCTCTTCGGGCATACCTTGTCCGATGATTTACAACGAGTCCTGAGGAGGACCCATAATGGCTAAGGCGAAATTCGAGCGCACCAAGCCGCACGTCAACATCGGTACTATCGGTCACGTTGACCACGGTAAGACCACTTTGACTGCGGCAATCACCCGTGTTCTACACGACAAGTTCCCAGCGATCAACACCGCATCTGCATTCGACCAGATCGACAACTCTCCAGAAGAGAAGCAGCGCGGAATTACCATCAACATCTCACACGTTGAGTACCAGACCGAGAAGCGCCACTACGCTCACGTAGACGCTCCAGGCCACGCCGACTACATCAAGAACATGATCACCGGCGCAGCTCAGATGGATGGTGCAATCCTCGTTGTTGCAGCTACTGATGGTCCTATGCCTCAGACCCGCGAGCACGTTCTTCTTGCAAAGCAGGTTGGCGTTCCTTACATCGTTGTGGCTCTAAACAAGTCAGACATGGTTGACGACAGCGAAATCCTAGACCTAGTAGAGATGGAAGTTCGCGAACTTCTTTCACAGTACGAGTTCGACGGCGACAACGCTCCTGTTATCCAGGTTTCAGCACTCAAGGCACTTGAGGGCGACGCAGCTTGGGGCGACAAGGTCATGGACCTAATGAACGCTTGCGACGAGTTCATTCCAGAGCCTGTACGCGACACCGAGAAGGCTTTCCTTATGCCTGTAGAAGACGTTTTCACCATCACTGGTCGTGGAACCGTTCTTACTGGCAAGGTAGAGCGTGGCTCTGTCAAGGTTAACGACGAAGTTGAAATCGTCGGTATCCGCGAGAAGCAGAAGACCACCGTTACCGGTATCGAGATGTTCCGCAAGCTACTTGACTATGCAGAAGCAGGCGAGAACGTGGGTATCCTTATCCGCGGTATCAAGCGTGAAGAAGTTGAGCGCGGCCAGGTTGTTTGCAAGCCAGGCTCGATCACCCCTCACACCGGCTTCGACGGCAACGTCTACATCCTTTCAAAGGAAGAAGGCGGTCGTCACAACCCGTTCTACGCAAACTACCGCCCACAGTTCTACTTCCGTACCACTGACGTGACTGGTGTTATCACCCTTCCTGCAGGTACCGAAATGGTAATGCCTGGCGACACCACCGAAATGTCGGTTGAGCTAATCCAGCCAATCGCCATGGAAGAGGGCTTGCGTTTCGCAATCCGTGAGGGTGGCCGCACTGTTGGTGCCGGTACCGTCACCAAGATCACCAAGTAAGTTTCTTACTTTAGAAATGCCCCAGACCTTCGGGTCTGGGGCATTTTTTTGCTCGGATGTTGGTTGAGTCGTATACTGAACCCAAGTAAAGGAGGGCTTGACAAAATGCCCGCAATAA
Organism: Actinomycetota bacterium; assembly: GCA_041171945.1. Classification (GTDB taxonomy): domain Bacteria; phylum Actinomycetota; class Actinomycetes; order Actinomycetales; family Microbacteriaceae; genus Rhodoluna. Next base: position 4,470 of record JBEDKW010000010.1, on the reverse strand, counting down.
CCGCAGACACGCTCACACTTTCGCACCTAGCACCCGCCGAGGGCCGAGCTAGAACCGTGAAGTCAGTGAGTAAAGGCCCACAAGCCCACGAAGGCGACGGCTTTCCTGTCACCCGCGCATTTGCCGGCATCAGCTATCAAGACCTAGACCCCTTCATCCACATGGACCAAATGGGCGAGGTCGAATACGCCCCCTACGAACCGCGTGGCACCTCATGGCACCCACACCGCGGCTTTGAAACCTTCACCTACATGATTGATGGAACTTTCCAGCACCAAGATTCTCACGGTGGTGGTGGCACAATCCAAGACGGTGCAACGCAGTACATGACCGCTGGTTCGGGCGTGCTTCACATCGAGACTCCGACAGACGCCTTGGTTATGGCCGGCGGAATCTTTCACGGCATTCAGCTGTGGATCAACCTGCCAGCAGCCAAGAAGATGAGCGACCCGGCTTATCAGAGCCTCGAGGGTGGCGATGTAAAACTTATCTCCTCGCAAGATGGCGGTGCACTCATCCGTGTTCTTGCCGGTGACATTGGTGGGCACGTTGGCCCTGGCAAATCACAAACTCCGATGACCATTGCGCACATCACGTTGGCGCCGGGTGCTTCGGTGTCGATTCCGTGGAACCCAGAGTTCAATGCCCTTGCCTACACTCTTGCCGGCTCTGGTCGGGCGGGGGAGGACGGCCCGGGAACTAACTCGGCACCGATTTCAACCGGAGTAATGGCGGTCTTTGGGGCCGGTGACCGGGTGGTCATCACAGCCGATCAGGTTCAAGACTCTCGGCACAACGCACTCGAGATCTTCTTGCTCGGTGGTCAGCCAATCAAAGAAACCGTGGTGGCTTATGGCCCGTTTGTGATGAACTCGAAAGAGCAGATTATTCAGGCCATGGAAGATTACCAATTCGGCCGTTTCGGTCAAATTCCAGATAACGCTCTTCAGCCATTCCATCACCGCCACAACTAAAGTTGAACGATGCTGATCGAGCCGCGAACCGTGAAGCTCACCACCCGCACCGGGGTGGAGGTTCGACGCACTCTTCCGCACGCCAAACTAAAGATGATTGGCGCCTGGTGTTTTATCGACCACTTTGGCCCAACTAGGCAAACCGACGGCATGGTGGTGGCTGCCCACCCGCACACCGGCTTGCAAACTGCCACCTGGCTAATCGAAGGTCACATCGAGCACCGTGACTCAATCGGATCGGTGCAACTGGTCAAACCAGGGCAACTCAACCTGATGACTTCCGGTCACGGCATCTCACACTCCGAGATTTCCCTTGCCGACACCCAGTTTCTACACGCGGTGCAACTGTGGATAGCCCTACCAAAGGGTTCAATCGATGTTGCTCCCGAATTTGAGCACCAAAGCGATCTGCCGAAGTTAAGTTTGGCCGAGGGCGCCAATGCCACCGTGCTCGCCGGCGAATTTCTTGGGCACCGAGCCCAAACTAAAATCTTCACCCCTTTGCTGGGCGTTGAAATTCGGGTCAAAGCAGGCGTTGCCATCGAGATCCCCTTAAACCCAAACTTTGAACACGGATTTTTGGCGGTCGAAGGTGACGCGATGATAAACGAGACCCAGATGCCAACCTCGGCCCTCGAATTCATCGATGTTGGCGCTACATCCGCAAAAATACAAGCAGGTGCAAAGGATTCAATCCTGTTGCTACTCGGAGGAGAGCCCTTCGACGAGAAAATTGTCATGTGGTGGAACTTCATTGGCCGCACGCACGCCGACATCGTGGCAGCCCGTGAACAGTGGAATGCTCACGAAACTGTTCCACAGGGTGGAAGATTTGGTCAGTTTGCCGACAATATCGGTGGCTGGTTGCCGGCCCCAGAGTTGCCAAGCGTCACTCTAAATCCGCGTTAGGGGGATTAGCTCGTCGGCACAAATTCATCCCCGTTTGATGAAAGAGCAAAATAGTAGACCTTTTGCCCGCATTTAATTTGCTTTGACACGCCCAACTGTGGCAAGATAGACAAGTTCGTGAGTAGTCGCGCTTTCTGGCGTGAACCACTGCAGGCATGTGAACAGCTGAAAAGTTGGTCCCCCCGCAGCAAGAACAAAAATGTATCCGATAAGACAACCTCGGTTGTTTGCTTGTTTTGCAAGCGACACGCCCGACAGCGTGGGTCGGACAAGTATCACCCCAGGCAACTGGGTTTTGACAGAAAAACAGTGGTGCAACATCAGTAGTGCTACTAAGCGTCCCGTGGGTAACCGCGGGTAGAACGAGAGCGAGTCACGATGGCCGGACAGAAAATCCGCATTCGACTTAAGTCATATGACCACGAGGTCATTGATTCTTCGGCGCGCAAGATTGTCGACACAGTAACTCGTGCCGGCGCGACCGTTGTAGGCCCAGTGCCTTTGCCGACCGAGAAGAACGTGATTTGTGTAATCCGTTCACCGCACAAATACAAGGACAGCCGCGAGCACTTCGAGATGCGCACCCACAAGCGCGTAATCGACATCATCGACCCAACGCCTAAGGCCGTTGACTCATTGATGCGCCTCGACCTACCGGCCGACGTCAACATCGAGATCAAGCTCTAAGGAAACCATGTCAACCAATAGAACCGTCAAGGGACTTCTGGGCAAGAAGCTCGGCATGACTCAGGTATGGGATGAGAACAACAAGCTTGTTCCCGTCACCGTAGTTGAGGCTGGCTCGAACGTCGTCACCCAGATCAAGAACGCAGAGACTGATGGCTACTCAGCCATTCAGATCGCTTATGGCGCCATCGACCCACGCAAGACCACTCAGCCATTGGCTGGGCACTTTGCAAAGGCTGGCGTCACTCCTCGCCGTCACATCGCCGAGATCCGCACCGCCGACGCCGCTGAATACTCAGTTGGCCAAGAGCTTGGTGTTGAGGTCCTCGTAGTTGGTCAGCTAGTCGACGTAGTCGGCACCAGCAAGGGTAAGGGCTTCGCCGGCCACATGAAGCGTCACGGCTTCCACGGTGTAGGCGCATCTCACGGCTCACACCGCAACCACCGCAAGCCTGGTTCGATCGGTGCCTCATCTACTCCTTCACGCGTGTTCAAAGGAACCCGCATGGCCGGACGTATGGGTGGCGAGCGTACAACCGCTATGAACCTGACTCTTTTCTCGGTAGACGCTGAAAAGGGCCTACTACTAATCAAGGGTGCAGTACCTGGTCCTAAGGGCCAGCTAGTATTCGTCCGCAACGCAGTGAAGGGAGCGTAACCCAAATGGCTGAAACCACAAAGGTTGACGTTCTCGACGTCGCAGGCAAGAAGGCTGGCTCAGTAGAGCTTCCAGCTGAACTGTTCGACGTCCAGACCAACGTGCCACTTATTCACCAGGTTGTTGTTGCTCAACTAGCAGCAGCTCGCCAGGGAACCGCATCGACCAAGCGTCGCGGCGAAGTTTCTGGTGCTGGTCGCAAGCCTTTCAAGCAGAAGGGAACCGGTCGTGCCCGTCAGGGTTCGATCCGTGCTCCTCAGATGCGCGGCGGTGGCGTTGTCCACGGTCCAAAGCCTCGTGACTACGACCAGAGAACTCCTAAGAAGATGAAGGCAGCGGCTATCCGCGGTGCAGTTTCTGACCGCGCACGCAACGGCCGTCTACACGTCATCAACGAGTTCGCCATCGGTTCTGCTCCATCAACCAAGGCAGCAGCTGCCATCTTGGCTCAGCTCACCCAGCGCCGCAACGTGCTGGTTGTTCTTGACCGCAACGATGACACCAGCTACAAGAGCTTGCGCAACCTACAGAACGTTCACGTTCTGCCTGTTGACCAGCTAAATGCTTACGACATCCTGTTGAGCGACGACTTGATTTTCACCAAGTTGGCTCTTGACGCTTACATCGCTGGTCCTGCTAAGGGAGCGTCGGCCAAGGCCGTTGCAACCTCAGCTGAGGCCGCCAAGGAGGCATAATCATGACCGCGATCAACAAGGACCCACGCGAAGTTATCCTCAAGCCAATCGTCTCTGAGAAGAGCTACAGCTTGATCGACAACGGCAAGTACACCTTTGAAGTTGACCCACGTTCAAACAAAACTGAAATCAAGCAGGCGATTGAAGTTATCTTCAGCGTCAAGGTTGCTTCGGTCAACACCCTGAACCGCAAGGGCAAGACTCGCAAAACCAAGTTTGGTCTAGGCAAGCGCAAAGACACCAAGCGCGCCATCGTCACCCTAAAGTCCGGCACCATCGACATCTTCACCAATGTCGGTTAAGCGGAAGTAGAGGAACATACAAAATGGGTATCCGTAAATACAAGCCAACGACTCCTGGTCGTCGCGGTTCGTCAGTTTCAGACTTTGCTGAAATCACGCGCTCGACTCCAGAAAAGTCACTTCTTCGCCCGCTATCTAAAACTGGTGGACGCAACTCAACTGGTCGCATCACGACCCGTCACATCGGTGGTGGCCACAAGCGCCAGTACCGCGTGATCGACTTCCGTCGTCACGACAAAGACGGC
>JBEDKW010000009.1:0-9893 GCA_041171945.1 Actinomycetota bacterium | reverse complement strand
ACAAGAGCGGTCATGACCACTCGGTCTTCGAAGCGCTCTAGGTAGTGGGCGCCATCGAAGGTCTTCATTGCATAGCTGGTGAAGAACTTGAACGCACCGAGGAATGACTCGAAGCGGAACTTATAGGCGTAGGCCGTGGCGTTGATCTTCTCGAGGAACTCGAATGAGTAGGTGTCTAGCACCGACTTCTCGTAGTAGTCGTGCTCGACCAGGTAGTCGAGGCGCTCTTTGAGGTTGTGGAAGAACACGGTGTTCATGTTCACGTGCTCGAGGAAGTATTCGCGAGCTGCTTGCTTGTCTTTATCGAACTGGATCTTGCCATCTGCGTCGTACAGGTTAAGCATCGCGTTTAGTTCGTGGTAGCTCATAGCCAGTGGCTTCGGCTTCTCCATCATTGTTGATTCCAAAATAACTCCATTTTTTCTTGGACGACTTCTACGTCGTACGCGGTGCCTAACAGTTCAAATCGGTGTAGCAGTGGGACTTGGCATTTCATCGAAACGATTTCGCCTGCTCGGCAATATTTATCGCCGAAGTTTGTGTTGCCTGATGCGATAACCCCTTTGATCAACTTTCGATTTTCGGGGTTGTTGAGGAATCGGATTACCTGTTTTGGGACGCTTGACTCATCGTCTCCGCCGCCGTAGGTGGGGACCACAAGTAAGTAGGGTTTTGTGACTAGCAGTGGTTGCTCGGCTGCTTTCAGCGGAATTCTTTGGTTGCTGACTCCGAGTTTTTCAACAAAGCGCTTGGTGTTCTCCGAGACGCTCGAAAAGTAAATAATTTCGAACATCGTTGTGGTGCCTTTAGGCTGCTGAGAGTTCAGCAATTTTGTCAGGGCGGAAGCCTGACCAGTGGGTGCCGCCGGCGACCACAACTGGAGCCTGGGCGTAGCCAAGAGCCTTAACTAGCTCTAGAGAAGCTTCGTCTTGGCTCATGTCGACTACGTCAAACTCGATTGCATTGCGGGTCAAAAACTTCTTGGTGCTGTCGCACTGAACGCAAGATGGCAGTGTGTAAACGGTAACGGTCATGAGGACTCTCTCTCTAAATTCAAAAACTCTTCTAACTTCGGCCATAAACACTGGTATTTCGCGACTCTTTTTGAGATTTTGGCGAATTTTTCACTGCACTTGAGGTGCTGGTGTTCCCCCGGTAAATGGCTTATTTAGTTGCTTCCGCAAGACTATGCCCTACATGTAGTGCTTTGCAAATAAACTCTGGCGTGTCGCGGAAAGTTATTAATAATCACCAAACAGGGGTGAGTTTTGCGGCCATCGGCTTGTTCAAAGTGCCAATTTGCTCGCTTAAATCAAGAATTTAGCGGCGAAAAATGCCTAGCGTGAGGCTGCGTCAACCACGTTTTTGATGAGCATTGCGCGAGTCATCGGGCCAACGCCACCTGGGTTCGGTGACAAATAGCCAGCGATTGCGGCAACGCCCGGGTCTACATCGCCGACAAGTCGGGCCTTTGCATCTGGGCCGGTAGCTTCGACGCGGGTAATGCCAACATCAAGTACTGCGGCACCAGGCTTAATCCATTCAGGTTGCACAAAGTGAGCCACGCCCAGGGCCGCAACAACGATGTCGGCACGCTTTACCGCGTGCTCTAGGTCGAGGCTGGCGGAGTGCAAAAGGGTGACAGTTGAATCTATGCCCCGACGCGTCATAAGAAGCCCCAGCGGGCGACCTACGGTTACTCCGCGGCCGATAACGGCAACTTCGGCGCCCCGGGTTGGAACGTTGTAGCGACCGAGCAATTCAACGATGCCTGCCGGGGTGCAGGGCAGCGGTGAAGTGAGTTCGCCGGAGACCCCAAGCACCAAACGACCGAGGTTGGTAGGGTGCAGGCCATCGGCGTCTTTTGCTGGGTCGATTAGCTCGAGCATCTCGTTGGTGTCGATGCCAAATGGCAACGGCAACTGCAAGATGTAGCCGGTTACGTCGCTAGCGTCATTGAGGTCTTTGAGCGCGGCACGAACATCTGCTGCCGATGCACTTGCCGGCAAATCGATGCGAATTGAGTGGATGCCCACCTCGGCGCAGTCGCGGTGCTTGCCAGAAACATAGGAGTGTGAACCTGGGTCGTCGCCAACCAACAAAGTGCCAAGCCCTGGGGTGATGCCCTTTTGCTTTAGGTGAATGACGCGTTCAGCTAGTTCGGCCTTGATTGCCTTTGCGGTGGCAAGGCCGTCTAGCTTGATTGCAGTCATAAATAAACCTTTAGCGCTTCGCGCCGACTACCAGTTCTCGAGGCCGCTGTATAGCGGGAAGGCTTCGGTTAGCTTGCGGGTGCGGGCACGAAGTGCAGCGATGTCTGGGTTTGGAACCAAAACGCCTGCGATGATCTCGGCCACTTCAGTGAATTCGGTTGCGCCGAAGCCGCGAGTAGCAAGTGCCGGGGTTCCGATTCGAACTCCAGAGGTGACCATCGGTGGACGTGGGTCGTTTGGCACTGAGTTGCGGTTTACGGTGATGCCCACTTCGTGCAGAAGATCTTCGGTCTCTTGGCCGTTGATCGGTGCATTGCGAAGGTCGACCAAAACTAGGTGCACCTTGGTGCTGCCGGTAAGAACCTGAACGCCATTACTGGTGACATCGTCTTGCATTAGGCGGTTGGCAATAATGGCGGCACCCTCAAGGGTGCGCTTCTGGCGCTCTTTGAACTCATCGGTCATGGCAGCTTTGAAGGCAACAGCCTTGGCAGCGATTACGTGCATCAACGGGCCACCCTGCTGACCAGGGAAAACTGCTGAGTCGATCTTCTTGGCGTATTCAGCCTTGCAAAGAATTAGACCTGAACGTGGGCCGGCCAAGGTTTTGTGAACGGTGGTCGAGACAACGTCTGCGTAAGGAACTGGGTTTGGGTGAAGACCGGCGGCAACCATGCCGGCGATGTGAGCCATGTCAACCCAGAGCTTGGCGCCGACCTCATCGGCGATAGCGCGGAACTCGGCAAAGTCGAGGTGCTGGGAGTAGGCCGACCAACCAGCGATTAGCACCTGAGGCTTAACTTCGTGGGCGCGGGCGCGAACGATGTCCATGTCGATCAAGAAGGTCTCTGGGTTTAGCTCGTAGGCGTGAGCCTCATACATTTTGCCCGAGAAGTTGAGGCGCATGCCGTGGGTTAGGTGGCCACCGTGTGCAAGTTCAAGACCAAGGATTCGGTCGCCAGGCTTGGCCAAGGCCATTAGAACCGCAGCGTTAGCTGATGCGCCAGAGTGTGGCTGAACGTTAGCGTGCTCTGCACCGAAGAGTTCTTTCGCACGGTCGCGAGCCAAGTTTTCGGCCACGTCTACCGCTTCGCAACCACCGTAGTAGCGCTTGCCAGGGTAACCCTCGGCATATTTATTGGTTAGAACCGAGCCCTGCGCCTCGAGCACACCACGAGAAACAAAGTTCTCGCTGGCAATCATCTCAAGGGTGTGGCGCTGACGATCTAACTCGGCGACCAGAACAGCTGCAATCTCTGGATCGGTTTCGCTGAGCGGAAGATTGAACGATGAAGGCAATGAAGACATTTTTGGGGCTCCTAGAGGCCGTGGCGATGCGGAAATTCTAACATTTTCTTTCGACTAACCAGAAAGGTGTGGCTAACCGCCGATTGCTCCCGAGGTAGTTAGTCATGTTCGCTACGATGAACACTAACTTCGGGGGAATGAAAAAATGAAAGCACTTAAATGATGTTTGGTATTCCTGTTCCTGTAATTGTGGGCACCACCATGATCGTCGTCGGCCTGGGCATTGGTGGCTGGATCCTTTCGTCAGTGCTAACGCACCGATCCAAACAACGCCGTTTTTAGCAAGAACTGAAACCGCTCGGGCGGTTAAACTAACTCTCATGACCTCTGCCTCTTCCACCCACTGGGTGCTCACTTTCGTTTGCGAAGATAAGCCTGGAATCGTTCACGCGATTTCTGGTGCCATCGTTGCAGCTAACGGAAACATCACCGAATCCTCCCAGTTTGCCTCTGAAGACACCGGCCGCTTTTTTATGCGCCTGCAGATTGAATCAGCCGCTCCTCGCGAACACTTCGAGAATCAACTCATCCCAGTGGCTGAACGCTATGGAATGACTTGGCAGCTAGACGAAGTTGGCCGAAAAATGAAAACCCTAGTGCTGGTTTCGAAGAGTGCGCACTGCCTCAACGACATGTTGTTTCGTCAGCGCGGCGGTCAATTGCCAATTGAGATTCCAGCCGTTTTCGGTAATCACCCAGATTTGGGCGACCTAGCCAAGTTCTACAGTGTGCCGTTTGAAGAGCACGCCATCAAGGGCGAGGGTGAGAAGCGTGCTTTTGAGCAAATGCTGCGCACCTACATTAAGAGTGCCGGCGTTGAACTGATTGTTTTGGCAAGATTCATGCAGGTTTTGAGCCCAGAGTTCTGTGCCGAGTTCGAGGGCAAGATCATTAACATTCACCATTCGTTCTTGCCTGGCTTCAAGGGTGCAAACCCCTATGCGCAGGCGCACGCCCGCGGCGTGAAGCTAATCGGTGCAACCGCTCACTTTGTTACAGCGGCCTTGGATGAGGGCCCGATCATCGAGCAGAACGTTGTTCGAGTGGAGCACTCAGATTCGAAGAAACGTTTGGTATCGATTGGTCAAGACGTTGAGTCGAAGACCCTCACCCAAGCTGTTCGCTGGTTTGCCGAGCGCCGAGTTCTTCTCGACGGCGACCGAACCATTATTTTTAGCTAGGCAGCACCCGCCTTCTCAGGCGAAGATTCTTGACCGCATTCAGCAAGGCAAGAGCAACTGCGGCTGCACCTAGGACCCCGATGGTTGGGTAGACCAGGACAGGTAGATCGAAAGACTGCGAACCAGTTCGAACTGCTTGGATGGTCTGAATCGGATTAGCTGGAGCCGGCATGCTTTGTGGAGCTATTGGGCTTGCCTCAATCGATTCAACCGCCATCGGCTCAACCACCATCGGAGCTTCGACTAAATCGGGGGCAGCTATTGCCGTGGCAGTTTTCACGCGCGGAACCGGCACAGCCTCGGCCAGAACTGACTCAACGACAACTTGGGTCACTGGAGTCGCGGTGGGCACTGAGATTGGTTCAACACTCGGTGCGCTTATTACCTCGACAACAGTTTCAACCACTGGGTCACTCAACGGCGCTGAGCTGGGTTGAGCCGTGGGTTCACTGGTTGGAGCAACTGGATTCTCTGTTGGCTGGGGCGGTGCGACAACCGGTGCTGCAGCAAACAGAATTGAACCAGACTGACTAGCCGACCCTGGGTTCGTCGACACATCGGTGAATGAGCCGGCGACCAAAGCCAACTGAACCGCGCCAAAGCCACAACCGGTGGTGACGATCGCGAAGCTAGTGCCAGCAGTTATCTCGGTGAGGGCCAGAGAGCAATTAGTAGCCTCGCCGATTTGCTCAAAGTCGCCGACCTGCAAACCAACCACCGGTTCTCCAAAAGACACCTGGAAGCTTGGGTTTACATAACTCGGTAGCGAGCTGGTGACAGCCCAAGTTGCCTGTGGCATTGCGAGGTCGATTTCGACAGTTGCGGAATCCACTTTCTGAGCGGGGCCAGTATTGCCCGCCACATCGGTGACGGAGTTTGAGGAAACACTAATTTTTGCGGAAGATGCATTCTCACAACCCTTCAGCTTGGCGACATAAGAGAGAGCCGACCCGGTCAGCGCATCGAGCGAGCAGCCTAAGCCCGACACAATCAGGTCGGCAGCCTCAAACCCGCTGACTGGCTCTGAGGTCGTGATCGAGAAACTTGGCGTTGCCGCATTGCTTGGCGAGTTTGGACCTGCAATAACTAGTGTGGGCGAAACCGAATCTAGGGTGACCACATTCGAATTGACCGGCTGGGATGGCCCGGCACCGGCACCTGACACCGAATTACTGGACAGTGCTAACCGGTGAGCGCCATCGGGGCACCCAGACAAAGTAACTGAGTAGGAGCTCGCCGAACCGGAAACCACCACCGTGGAGCAAGCGTTGTCGGGCTGAGTGAAATCGGTGCTCGCTAAGCCCGAGACATCTTGGTTAAAGCTCAGGTTAAAGAGGATGGTGTCTTGCTTAGTGATGGCAGTTGGTGAGGCAAATGTGAGAACCTCTGGCGGCAAGAGATACGAAATTATTGCTAGTCCACTTCCAGCGCGAACACCCACCGAGTGAACCGGAGAAGGGACCAGTGATGCGCTGGCAAATGATGAGCCTCCCGCTCCGCCACCGGCACCTGAGCCATAGCAACAGGTGTCAAGAGTTGCGCCACCACCGCCGCCGCCGTAAAGACCACCGCCGCCGCCTCCGCCGCCTGAGTAGCTGCTGCTTCCGCCGTTGCCACCCAAGCCGAGTGCTCCTTTAGTGCCGCTGGTTCCTCCGTAGGGAAGGCCGCCATTGCCGCCCACGGTAGCGGTGCCGCCCGAGCCTCCCTCGGTTCTTGCTGCTTTTCCCGCTAGACCCTGCAGTCCTCCGCCAGAGCCGCCGGCTCCACCAATTGCGCCACCCGAGCCACCGCCACCTGCCGCGATAACAACTCGGCTTGAGAGTGCTGAAGTTGTTCGGATGTCGGTCGCTCCCCCACCAGAACCTTCATCCCCAAAGCCCAGCCCAGCCGAACCTCCGCCATTGAAGCCGCCGGCTGCAGAACTTCCTCGCTGCCCAACTCCCCCGACAAAGATGTAGAGCTCGGCGGGCAGGCTCGCAAAGGTGCCGGTGACTCGGCCACCTTTACCTCCGGTTACCCCTCCCTGGGCTCCTTGAAGATCAAACGAAACACTGGCCGCGTTGGCCGGCGGAGTCCAGAGATAGTTATCTCCCGAGTATTCAAATGTCACGGTGCAGGTGGCGCCGACGCAGACCGGCACGGGATTCGAGGTCACTGCCTCGGCAGACTGAATCATCAGTCCACTGAATATCAACGTGAGTGCGCTGGCTGAAGAAACAACGCTTCGCCAGATGGGTGAGTTTTTTCTTTTCATCCAGAAAATGTAAAACTCCGACAGGTTTCCCTGCCGGAGTTATCCACAAGCCAATAAAGGCCAATGTTTTACACAGTTTTAGCCAAGACGCGCCTTTAGGTTTTCAGCAATAGAAGCCAAGAACTCATCGGTGGTTTGGTAAGCCTGACCCTTGCCAACCAAGGCAGCGAGGTCTTTGGTCATCTTGCCCGACTCAACAGTCTTGATGATTACGTCTTCTAGAGTTTCGGCAAATTCGCGAACCTCAGGAGTGCCATCGATCTCGGCACGGAAAATCAAACCGCGGGTCCAGGCATAGATTGAGGCGATTGGGTTGGTAGAAGTTGGGTTGCCCTTCTGCCATTCGCGGTAGTGACGAGTCACTGTTCCGTGAGCGGCTTCAGCAAGAGCAGTCTTGCCATCTGGGGTGCTTAGAACCGAAGTCATCAAACCAAGTGAGCCAAAGCCCTGAGCCACGATGTCTGACTGCACGTCGCCGTCATAGTTCTTACAGGCCCAAACATAGCCACCCTCCCACTTGAGAGCTGCGGCAACCATGTCATCGATTAGACGGTGCTCGTAGGTTAGGCCAGCAGCCTTGAAGCGATCGGCATACTCTGCGTCAAAAACCTCTTGGAAGGCATCTTTGAAGGCGCCGTCGTAGGCCTTCAAAATGGTGTTCTTGGTAGATAGGTAAACCGGGTAGTTGCGTGACAAGCCGTAGTTGAAGCTGGCACGCGCGAAGTCGCGGATTGAGTCCATGTAGTTATACATGCCCATTGCCACGCCGCCGCCCTCTGGGTAGTCAGCGATGACCTGGGTTACTGGCTCGCCGTGCTCCGGGGTCCAGGTGATTGTGACGCGGCCCTTTCCAGGAACCTTGAAGTCAGTGGCCTTGTACTGGTCTCCGTGAGCGTGACGGCCGATGATGATTGGCTTGGTCCAGCCAGGTACCAAGCGGGGCACGTTCGAGATGATGATTGGCTCGCGGAAAACTACGCCGTCAAGAATGTTTCGGATGGTGCCGTTTGGCGACTTCCACATCTTCTTTAGATTGAACTCGTCAACGCGGGCTTCATCTGGGGTGATGGTGGCGCACTTGACGCCAACGCCGTGCTTTTTGATTGCGTGAGCTGCGTCAATGGTGACCTGGTCTTCGGTCTCGTCGCGGTGCTCAATTGAAAGGTCGTAGTACTCAAGGTCTACATCTAGAAAAGGGAGGATTAGTTGGTCTTTGATGTTCTGCCAAATGATGCGAGTCATCTCGTCGCCGTCTAGTTCGACTACTTTGCCAACTACTTTGATTTTTGCCAACTTGGGCTCCTGTGTTTTTCGCGGTTTGGGTCCAAATTCCCCATCTTCACTAGCCTATCGGTTCAGCAACGGTCTTTATTTAAGGCAGCGGGGTGCTCGTTATCTGGCTAGCATCAAAACATGAAATCCCTCTCGAAGAAGTCAGTGCTATTAATTGCCGCCGGCATTGTGGCCGCCGCACTAACGGTCACTGCAATAGTTTTCACCCTGACCCCATCAAAGCTCTCGGCAATCGACAAAAGTTCGGTGGGCCTGCAAATGTTTGGCTGGAACTGGAACTCGATTGCATCGGAGTGCACCACGACTCTTGGGCCTGAGGGAGTTGACTGGGTGTTAACGCTGCCACCCTCAGACCACATCACCGGAAATCAGTGGTGGATTCACTACCAACCCACTTCATACGAGTTGAACTCAGACGCCGGAACTCGTGAAGAGTTCGCCGCCATGGTGAAGACCTGCAACGCCGCTGGGGTTCACGTGGTTACCGATGCCGTGCTGAACCACATGGCCGGCCGAGAAGGAACCAGCTTTAGCGGAAACGACTTTGGGTTTGACCTAGCCTTCGGCGACACCTACACCAGTGCAAATTTTCACCGAGGGCTAGCCGAAACTGACCCCAACTACTGCGCCTATGACATTTCTAACTGGGATGAGCTTTGGGAGCGAACCAATTGCCAATTTCCGGGCTTGCCCGATCTAGCAACCGAGCAAAGCTATGTTCGAGAGCAGATAGCCAAGTATCTGAACGATCAAATTTCTCTCGGCGTCTCGGGTTTCCGAATTGATGCCGCAAAGCACCTGTCCCCGGCCGACATCGCAGCGATTAAAGCGCTGTTGTCCAACCCGGATGTCTTTATCGTGCAAGAGATTCCAGGCGGCACAGATCTCGCAAACGAATACATTGCCAACGGCAACGTCTGGGCCTGGGATAACGCCACCTACGCCCAGAACCTGTTCTCGTTCTCGGGCAACATTTCTCAGGCAACTGGCTACGACGAAGTCTCGGCAGATTTTCCGGATACCCAAAAATCGTTGACTTGGATCAGCAACCACGACACCGAACACCACTCTTCTGGCTCGCTGACCTACTTGAATGGCCGCTATTACGAACTGGCCAACATCTGGATGCTGGCTGAGAGATATGGAAGCCCGATGCTCTACACCGGTTATGCCTTTGATGAAGGCGACTGGCAGGCACCGCAAAGTGACAACGGCGTGATTCGCGATGCTGTTTGCGCACCCGGCGATTCGATTCAGACCGCCAGCGATGATCCTGCGGCAGGAGTCTATGAGGCTGGCAGTTTCGTTTGCCTGCAGCGATGGACCTCAATTAAGGGAATGATTGCCTGGCGCAGCGAAGTAGGTGACGCCGAAAAGACTGACATCTTTGGCGGCGATGGCGCCTACGGGTTTGGCCGATCGGGTAAGGGTTTTGTGCTGATCAACAGCAACTACGAAACTTACAAAGCGCCGAATCTGGCCACCGGCATGAAGCCCGGAACCTACTGCGACTTGATTAGCGGAGGCGGAAAACCATTGGACACCTCTAACGGAGGTTGTCTGGGTAAAACGGTTGTTGTTGATGCCGATGGAAGTATCTCCACTGAGCTTGACGGTTTGAGCGCTATTGCAATCTCCGCGACC
>JBEDKW010000008.1:0-9992 GCA_041171945.1 Actinomycetota bacterium | reverse complement strand
CTTCAACTGAAGAGCGCGTCATGCTCAAAAACTGGACCGACTTCTACAAGGCCAACCGCGGTTTGCTTCACACCGGCCGCACCGTTCGAACCGAACACTCCGACCGAAACGCCTTCTTGCACGGCGTGGTTTCGACAGACCAGAGCGAGGCCCTGTTCATGCTTGCGCAACTTCGCCCAAGTGAGTTCAGTCGCCCAGCGAACATTCGCCTCACCGGCCTAAGCAACGACGCAACCTACGAGGTGCGAGTTGTTGAGCCAGCCGGCGCAGCGATTCCAATGCAAACAGTCGCTCCGCGCTGGTATGAAGGAGTGCGACTAACCGGAGCCGTGCTCTCGACCATCGGTCTAAAGTCGCCAGTTTTGCGACCAGAGCAGGCTTTGCTCATCCAAGTCAAAAAGGTTTAGTTCTTGCCTAAAATTTCGGCCCTCCGCGGTCGCTCAGCCCAGATTGCAATCGTCACCGCGTTTTTCACCCAAGGCGTTTTGACGACCACGCAGATCCCTAGAATTCCAGAGTTGATTGATCAAATCGGCGTGAACTTTAGTGCCTGGGGCTTGATTATTGGCCTCTCTGGGCTGGGTTCGCTGCTGGGCCTCACCATGGCGAATCGGTTCATTCTTCGCTTTGGTTCTAAGCGAGTGATTTTGTATGGGGCAATCATTAGCTCGATGATGATCATGACCTTTGGTCTAACCACCGACCCACTCATTTTCTTTGTGCTTCAGGCCGCCATGTCATTTTCGATGAGTTGTTTCAACATCGCGCTTAATGCTCAATCGGTGGTTCTGCAAAAAGCACTCAACCGCACCATCATCGGCCGTTTTCACGCGGCTTGGAGCATCGGGGCAACAATCTCGGCTTCGGTGAGCGGTGTCTTGGCCAGTTTTATGCCGCTTTGGATTCACCTAATTTTGGTGCCGAGCCTTGCCATCGCTGTCTTCATAATTGTCGGCCGCAACCTGCTCACCGATGCTGAGGGCGAGGCGGTCGAGAGCAAGCAAACTGCAAAACGAATTCCATTCTTCAAATCGCCACCCCAGGTTTGGTTGCTGGCCGCCGGCCTATTTGCCAGCGTTTTTCCAGAAATCGTAATGATGGACTGGTCGGCAGTATTCGCAAAAACCGAACTGGGACTGAACGCCAGCCTTGGAGCAATTCCTTATGCGATGTTTACCGGCGCCATGATTGTTGGAAGACTTTTGATTGGTCCCATGACCAAGCGCTGGCACATCTCAGACCTATCGAAGTGGGGTGGCTTGGTGGGGGCCGCGGCCTTCGCATTGGGCTTCTTTGTTGGCCCTCTTCTCGCCGAGCAAGACAAGTATCTGGGGCTCGCTGTGACAGCAGGGCTTTGGGCAATCTTTGGTTTGGGTGTGGCCCCGATGGTGCCGTCATTCTTTAGTGCAGCCGGCTATGTAAAGGGCCTCTCAACAGCCCAAACGCTTGCGCGCATGAGCCTCGTGAACTCACTCGTGATTATGGGGGCCAAAATAGCGATGGGTGCCATGGCAGAAGGTATCGGCATCGGAGTGGCGTTTATTTTTCCAGCGCTGATGCTGGTGACCGCGAGCCTACTTGCTGGAGCCGTTGCAAAGAGATCTAAGCGAAGTGAAGCTGTTGCCAACGCTTTCCCGCTGACCGGCCCAATCGGTGTAGTCGAAAGCTAGTGTCTAGCGAAAGCTAGTACCCCTGCGATGGTTCCCTAACGAAAGTTAGTGAACTGAATGTCGATGTCTAGGTCTTTGCCTTTGAGCAGCTGCATGGTTTCTTGCAGGTCATCGCGGCTCTTGCTCTGAACACGAAGTTCGTCACCCTGAATCTGAGACTTCACGCTCTTCGGGCCTTCTTCACGGATGATCTTTGAGATCTTCTTGGCCTGCTCTTGCTCAATGCCGTTCTTCAGTTCGCCCTCGATGCGATATTCCTTGCCAGAAGGAAACGGCTTTTCGTCCACGAAGCTCTTGAGTGAGATACCGCGCTTGACCAACTTCGACTGGAATACGTCGAGAACGGCCTTTACGCGCTCTTCGCTCGAAGCCTTCATCAGGATTTTTTCGCCGCTCCAGTCAACTGAAGCACCGACTCCCTTGAAGTCATAGCGAGACTCAATTTCTTTTTGAGCCTGCATCAAAGCGTTGTTCGCTTCTTGCTTGTCTACTTTGCTTACGATGTCGAATGTTGAATCAGCCATGCCAACAGTTTAGTCAGCGAGGCGCGGCAGTGTGGCCGAGGCTGGTTTTAGAGGTTCGCCGAGGCCGGGCGAGCAGTGCTTGATCGAACGACCAATTCGATTGGCCACTCGGTGTTCAGTTCGATGTTTGGCTGGTCTTTGATGTCTGGGCTGTTCAAAAGTTCAATCAAAGTCTCGGTGGCGTGCTTGCCTTGTGCTCGAACATTCTGCGAAATAGTGGTCAGGCCGTAAAAGTCGGCGAGGTCGTGATTGTCGATTCCGATGATCGAAACATCCTGAGGCACTCGAAGACCGAGGTCTTTAGCCGCCATGATTGCGCCAAATGCCATTTCGTCTGAAGAGCAGAAGATTGCGGTCGGTGCAGCTGCCGGGTTGCCCAGCATTTGCTTGGCTTGGTAATAGGCGCTCGAGAGCGTGAAGTCGGCTTGCAAAAACCAGCTTTGCTTGGCCTCAAGACCGGCTGCGGATAAGGCCTCGGTGTAGCCAATGCGTCGCAAGTTGGGCTGTTGAAATTCCATCTCTGAGGCGGGGGTTCCACCGATGTGGCCAATGCGGGTGTGGCCCATCGAAATTAGGTGGTCAGTGGCGAGCCTTCCGGCCTTCACGTCGTTCATCCACAGGGCGCGGGCCCCAGGGATTCGTCCACCGATTCCAAGAATTGGCTTCTTCATTTTGTTCAGTGCAGCAAGTTCAGAAAGGCTTGGCTGAACCGCGACCGAGAGCACTGCATCCACGCGCTTGCGCAGCAAAAAGTCGTTGAAGATTTTGGCGCGCTGTTCGCGACCGCCGCTCAAGTTATAGAGGGTCAGGTCATAGCCGTGCTCGATCATGCTAGTTTCGGCAGCTTCAAGAATGGCCGAGAAAAACCAGCGGTCGAGATAGGGCATAACCACACCGATGTTGCGGTTGCGGCCGGTGGCCAAGGTGTAAGCGCTGTGTGACGCAACATAGCCAAGTTCGTGCGCGGCGCCGTTGACCTTCGCGCGGGCGCGGTCTGAGACATTGCCCTTTCCGCTTAGTGCGCGCGAAACAGTGGCAGTTGAGACTCCTGCAAGTCTTGCAACATCTTCGATACCAGCCATGAAAATCCTGTAAAAGTAGAGTGAAAAATGTAAACCTGTTGCAAATATAGCCCTTTGTGGGAGGTGAAATGTCACCTCGATTATCACCTCAAGAATTATTCGGCTAAACTTGGCAACGCACGTTCGTTCAGCTGATTACAGGTGGCCGAGGGTGCACCCGGCTAGTTACCCAAGCGGCCAAAGGGATCTGACTGTAAATCAGCTGGCTCAGCCTTCGGGGGTTCGAATCCCTCACTAGCCACAAAACCCCACTCCTCGCCGAGTGGGGTTTTTTATTGCCCATTCGATTACTTGCGGGGGGAATCGCTCGCGGTATTTAGTTTTTGGGAATTTCAGGAGGTTTGCTGTGGCTATACAAATCAGGCGAAAGATTAAGCGATACTTAACATATTCAGCCAGCTAGGGATACCCCCAGGTGCTGGTGCAGGGCAGACCGATTACCCCCGGGCCCATTTGAAACAAAACAATCAATGACGAACTGTTTTCGTTTAGAAGGGTATTCAGCGCATGGAACAACAATTCACCCCAATCACCGATGAGGAAATCTTTGACGCACATTTGGGCGGCAAACTGACCGTTGGTTTGACGGCACCGATAAATGACAAGCGTGATTTATCAATTGCCTATACCCCTGGTGTAGCAAAAGTAAGCTCGGCCATTCACGAGAATCCAGCAATGGCCGCATCTCACACATGGGCGAACCGACTGGTAGTAGTGGTTTCCGATGGTACGGCGGTCCTTGGCTTGGGCGACATCGGTCCCGCAGCATCGCTTCCTGTGATGGAGGGAAAGTCCGCTCTGTTTAAGCGCTTTGCCGGCCTGGATTCCATTCCGCTGGTAATTGACACCCACGATATTGATGAAATTGTCGAGACCCTTGTGAGATTGCGACACAGCTTTGGCGCTGTCAATCTTGAAGACATCGCAGCACCGAGATGTTTTGAACTGGAAGAAAGAGTTATTGAAGCTCTAGACATGCCAGTTATGCACGACGATCAACACGGAACTGCGGTCGTTGTATGGGCTGCGTTGATGAACGCTGCAAAAGTAGTTGGCAAGGATCTAGCTGACCTGAAAGTTGTCATCAGCGGCGCAGGCTCAGCTGGGTTGGCCGTTTCAGACATGTTGGTTCACGCTGGAATTCGAAACGTGATTGTTCTAGATTCCAAGGGTGCACTGAATCGCAATCGTTCAGACCTTTCGGGAAAGAAACAAGAAGTTGCCAATCAAACAAATCCAGAAAACGTGGAGGGAAAACTTTCCCAGGCGCTAATTGGAGCGGATGCTGTAATCGGTCTTTCGACCGCAAAGTTTGAAGTTGAAGACCTCATGAAAATGGCCCAGGACTCAATTGTCTTTGCGCTTTCAAATCCGCATCCCGAAATCAATCCGGCTGTAGCCCGTGAAATTGCAAAAGTCGTTGCCACCGGCAGAAGTGATTTTCCAAATCAAATCAACAATGTGCTCGCTTTCCCAGGTATCTTCCTTGGCGCTCTTGATGCAAAAGCTAGAAGAATCACGACTGAGATGAAAGTTGCTGCAGCTTATGCAATCGCAGAACTTGCTGCTGAGGAACTTTCAGCGGATTACATTATTCCGAGCCCCTTTGATGAAAGAGTTACTCAAGCCGTAGCGGCTGCGGTTATGCGCACTGCATAGCCTGCTAGCTAAAGAGTTCTTTGTGTTCGGCCAGGGTCACACGCGTGCGACGAATATGGCTCTCGAGCGCCTGCTGGGCAGCGGCCGAGTCTTTGCGCAGAATTCCATCGAGAATTAGCTTGTGCTCCATGTGGGTCACTTCAGAATTTTGGAGATTGCTGAGTTTCGCGAAAGCACGGCGATAGTGCTGGGTGGTGTTCCAGATGCGCTCAACAAATTCGCGCAGCATTCCTGGTGCCGCCCCCGCATAAGAGAGCAGATGAAACTCTCGGTCGAGGCGCAGAAAACTTTCGATGTCTTTGGTGTTTTCAATTTGGGTGACCAGTTCGGCTAGGCGCTTTAGTTGGCTGGCAGTTAGGTGGGGGATGCTCTGCGAAATCAAAAGCGGCTCTAGACGTTCGCGAACCTGATATGCCTCGTAGCACTCGCTCTCTGAGAGTTTGGAAACCCAAGCCCCCGAGTTAGCAACGAGCGTGACCAGCCCGTCGCCCTCAAGCAATCGCAGTGCATCACGCACCGGTTGGCGGCTGGCACCAAATCTTGCGGCGATGTCTTCCTGTCTGAGGCGCTCGCCTGGGGCCAGAACGCCCGAAAGAATTTCTTCGCGAAGAGTCGCAGCTACTCTGCTGGGTGAGCTGGGTGCCACAGTTTTACCTTCGCGTCTTTCTCATAGGCCTTGCCGTTTGGGTAGCTAACCAGTTCAAATTGCATTCCCCATGGGCTCAAGAAATAGACCCAGGTTTGCCCCAAACTGGCATTCGAGCTCTTGGTCGGTTCACCAAGCACACGGATATTGTTCTCCTTCAGATAGGTTACCGCGGCGTCGAGGTCGTCTACATAGAAACAAAGGTGGTGCCCACCGATATCGCTGTTGCGTGGCTGGGGCTTAGCGCCATCAGCAGCTTGATACTCAAAAATCTCGAAGTTGGAGCCAAAGTGGCATCTGAAAAACCTGATCTCTTTCATCACGGTGCGCGGGTGCACATTTAGGTGCTCTTCCATCCAGTTGTCATCGCTCTGAAATGGCCCAAGGCTGTAAACCAATTCGCAGCCGATGATGTCTCTAAAGAAGACGGTTGCTTCTTCGATATCGGGCACGGTGAAGCCAATATGGTCGGTTCCTCGAAGGGTCGGAATTCCTGAGGTCATTTGCACTCCTAAAAACGCTATTGGATACATTCTGGGGCAATAATCTCGTTTTGATAAGTATTTAAGAAATAAATTGAGTGGATTGGATACATTTGACTATTATTTAGATAGGCAAACGTGCCAACAGTCTGAAACAGCAACCAACGGAGTCAAAGATGACCGAAAGAATCCACCTGTCCCCAAAGGAACCTTGGGTTGAACTTCGCACCACTCCAGAGGACTGGCAAAACGCAGACCCGAGTCTTCTTGAAAACATGCTGTGCCAAATGCACCTCATCCGTGCCTTTGAAGAAACCGTGCTGCAGCTAGCCGGCGAAGGCTTGGTTCACGGCCCTGCGCACTCGAGCATTGGGCAAGAGGGCGGCGCTGTTGGCTCAATCGTTGGCCTACGAGGCAGCGATGCCGTAAACGGGTCACACCGTGGCCACCACCAATTCTTGGCAAAGGCCCTTGGCTATGTTTCACCAGCTGGCTTTGATGTATCCAACTTGGTCAACTTCGATGTTCAGGTTGTGCTTCAACGCACCCTCGCCGAAATTCTTGGATTAGCGCAGGGCTACTGCAGTGGCCGCGGCGGATCGATGCACTTGCAGTGGAAAGAGGCCGGTGCCCTGGGCACCAACGCAATCGTTGGCGGAGGCGTTCCACTCGGTGCCGGAAATGCTTGGGCTCAGCAACACTCGGGCACCAGTGACCTAACCGTGAGCTACTTCGGAGATGGGGCCGTGAACATCGGCTCTGTTCTCGAAACCATGAACCTCACAGCAGCATGGGACATCCCGCTGGTCTTCTTTATTGAGAACAACCTCTATGCCGTGTCGACCCACGTCTCAGAAGTGACTGCCGAAGAGCGCCTCTCCGGGCGTGGCACCGGATTTGGAATTCCGAGCTGGCGCGTAGACGGCATGGACCCACTTGCCGTGCACCTTGCCATGCTAGAAATCGGTGAGCACGTTCGCGCCGGCAAAGGCCCAGCAATCATCGAGGCCGAGGTTTACCGATTCTTCCACCAGAACGGCGCCTACCCAGGCAGCGCATTCGGCTACCGCCCGAAAGAAGAAGAAGAGCAGTGGAGAGCCCGCGACCCACTGGTTCGCGTTGCAAACGAAATGATTGCGCTGGGTCTAATCGACCAGCAGCAGGTAGACGATGTGCGCAAGCAAGCTCAGGCTGCGATGGAGTTGGCAGTAAGCGAGCTTCTCGAAGCAGACCTAGCTGGCAAGCCGGGCGCTCGCAAGATTCGTGCTGAACTTTGGCCAAGCGTTGACTTTGTCAACGTTGGCGTGCGAGGTGACGCATCCGAGTTGACTGGTGCTCGCACCGAAGAATTTGCAACTCACACTGGCGCCAAAGAAGAAGTTCGCTTTGTTGATGCCGTAGCCGCCGTGATGGATCGCCGAATGGAAACCGATTCACGCATTGTGGTTTTGGGTGAGGACATTCACCGACTCAAGGGTGGAACCAACGGAGCCACCAAGGGTCTTGTTGAGAAGTATCCAGACCGCATTCTTGGAACCCCAATCAGTGAGAACGCTTTTGCTGGTCTTGGTGGAGGAATGGCGCTGGATGGCCGCTTCCGCCCGGTAATCGAGTTCATGTATCCCGACTTCATGTGGGTTGCCGCTGACCAGGTATTCAACCAGATTGGCAAGGCTCGCCACATGTTTGGCGGCGACGCATCGGTGCCAGTTGTCATTCGCACCAAGGTAGCTATGGGCTCAGGCTATGGCTCACAGCACCTAATGGACCCAGCCGGTATTTTTGCAACAGCGCCGGGATGGAGAATCGTCGCGGCTTCGAACCCGTTCGATTACATCGGCCTGATGAACGCAGCGCTGGCACTCGAAGACCCAGTTCTAGTGATTGAGCACGTTGACCTATACGCCTCAAAGGGCGAGATTGCCGTCGGTGATTACGACTACCAAATTGAGTTCGGCAAGGCTGCCGTAAAACGTGCCGGCAACGATCTAACGGTGCTCACCTATCTATCCATGGTTAGCCACTCTCTCGAAGCAGTTGAGCAAACCGGCATCGATGCCGAGGTTATCGACCTTCGTTGGCTAGACCGCGCCAGCATCGACTGGACCACCATCGAGGCAAGCATTAAAAAGACCAACGCCGTGATGATTGTTGAGCAGGGCGCGCAGGGAACCAGTTATGGAAGTTGGTTGGCTGATGAGATTCAGCGCCGCTTCTTTGACTACCTTGATCAGCCGGTTCAGCGAGTTCACGGTGGTGAAGCATCGCCGAGCATTTCTAAGGTGCTGGAGCGTGCCGCTATTGCCAAGACCGAAGAAGTGGTTGCCGGTCTATTGAACGCAGCAAAGGGATTTGGGTCTAACTAATGGCAACACTAATTCGCATGCCCGAGGTTGCCGCAGGCGCAACCGAAATCGTCTTATCCAAGTGGCTAGTTGCCCCGGGGTCTCAGGTAAATGTTGGCGACATCATCGCCGAGATGGAAACCGAGAAGGCCGTGGTTGACTATGCCGCCGACACTGCGGGAACCGTTCACAAGGTATTAGTTGCTGACGGTGCTTCGGTTGATGTTGGTTCGCCAATCCTTGTTCTGCTAGCTGCCGGCGAAGATGCCGCTGCGGGCGATGCCCTTCTCGGTGACGCGCCAACCGCGCCTGCTGCTGCGCCCGTTGCAGCTGCGCCTCAAGAAGTCGCTCCGATTGCAGTTCAGTCACCGGTCGTTCCAGAAGCAACCCCGATTTCTGCTCCGGCAGCAGTGCCGGTTGCCGCAACTGAAGCATCAGCCGAAGGGTCACGAGTTTTCGTTAGCCCGATTGTTCGAAAGCTGGGCCGAGAGAACAACGTAGATTTTGCACAGATTGTCGGCACTGGCCCGGCTGGCCGAATTGTTCGCCGGGACCTAGAGAACTACTTAGCGAGCGGCGCCCCAGTTGCTGAACAAGTTGTTGCGCAAACCGCCCCGGCTAGCCCAGCTCCAGTGGTTGGCTCAGAGATTGCCAAGCTCGAGCACTCGAGCGGTTATGTCACAGTGCCGCACACCGGCATGCGCCGTGCCATCGCACGCCGCCTAACCGAGAGCAAATCCACGGTTCCGCACTTCTACCTAACTGCTGACTGCAAAGTTGATGACCTGCTGGCACTTCGCAAGAGCATTAACGAAACATCCCCAGTGAAGATTTCGGTAAATGACTTCGTGGTCAAGGCGGTTGCTGCGGCACTGATGGATGTGCCGGAGGCCAACGTCATCTGGAACCCAGATGCCATGCTCAAATTTGAATCGGTAGACCTTGCTATTGCGGTGTCAACCGAGGGCGGCTTGCTCACCCCAGTTATTAGAGGTGTAGAGAAGCGCCAGCTGAGCAACTTGAGTCAGGCTATTTCTGAGGCTGCTGGCCGGGCTCGCGCAGGCAAGCTCCGCCAGGAAGAACTCGAGGGTGGCAGTTTTGCTGTCACGAACTTGGGCATGTTTGGCACCAAGGAGTTCTCAGCAATTCTTAACCCGCCTCAATCTGGAATCTTGGCAGTTGGCGCCGCTTCACCGCGCGCGATTGTTGAAGATGGTCAGATTCTAGTTGCAAGCATTATGACTGTGACGCTATCGGCTGACCACAGAGCAGTTGACGGAGCTTTAGCGGCTCAGTGGTTGGCGGCATTCGTGAAGCGGATTGAGAACCCACTCAGCATGCTGATCTAGCAATAGCTCTAGTGCAGTTTGCGAGTCTTGGCATCGCTCATTACTTGTAGAACATCCACTGCCGACATGGCTGGCAATTGTGTAGCGCTTGGCTTTGCGGGCCCAAGGTTACTTAGGTCCTTGTTGTGAGGGCCCTTGTTTCCGATGACAAACCAGATGCCGCGAGCGGGCTTTGAAGAGTTGTTTTCATACATGTGCAGCCTGTTGCCGTCGAAGCTGAATGAGTCACCGGGAT
>JBEDKW010000007.1:0-10275 GCA_041171945.1 Actinomycetota bacterium | reverse complement strand
TCTCATTGTCGTGACCGGCGGCGCCGTGCGTCTGACTGGCTCGGGTCTAGGTTGCCCAACTTGGCCAAAGTGCACCGATGATTCCTTCGTGAACGTTCCCGAAATGGGAATCCACGGGGTAATTGAGTTTGCCAATCGTCTATTGACCTTTGTGTTGGCAATCATTGCTCTACTCACCTTCATTGCCGTTCGAAGAATGGTGAGAGATACCCGAGTGGGCCTAACCTGGCCAGCACTGGTTTTGGGCCTTGGCATCATCTTCCAAGCTGTTCTTGGAGGAATCACAGTCCTCGCCGGTCTCAACCCGTGGATTGTCGGCGCTCACTTCATCGTCAGTGGAGCCCTGATTGCGGTGGCATCGGTTCTGCTGTGGCGGGTTTACCAGCCAAAACACCAGGCAGTCTCCCCCGCAATTTATGGTCTAGCTTGGCCGATTGCCATTATTGGAACCATTTCAGTGTTCTTCGGAGTGGTAGTGACTGGAGCAGGACCGCACGCTGGAGATGCCGCCACGCCACGTAACGGACTCGACCTCGAGATTTGGCAGCACTATCACTCGTATCCCGGCTACTTCATGCTCGCACTTGTGGTGTTAGCTAGCGCACTCCTTTTGAAGGACGACCTAGCCAAGGGGTTCGCAGGCTGGCGCACCCAAACCAAAATCATGCTTCTTCTTCTGGCCGTCACCGTAGCTCAGGCAATCATCGGTGTTGTTCAGGCTCGTCTCGGTGTACCTCCGCTTCTGGTTGGTCTACACATGCTCGGCGCGGCGGTGCTTTGTTCGCTACTGACCTTTCAGTGGCTCGCCATCCGTGGCAAAACGTCTATCCGTGGCAAAAGCCTCTAACTAGGAACCCCCAATGTCTAGAGTTTTCTGGTTTCGCCGTGATTTGCGATTGCAAGACAACCCCGCACTGAATCAGGCCATCATCGGGGCTCGTGAAGACGGCGACAGCTTGGTTGTTCCCTATTACCCAGTGAACTTGGATGACTTCAACTCACTGAGTGGAATTCGTCAGCATTCGCTTATCGAGTCGCTAAACGCACTCAGTGCTTCGCTTGATCGAAAACTTACCCACCAGCACGCATCAAAAGTGAACGGTCAAACAATTGAGGGGCTCACGGTTTCTCTTGCGGAGGCCTCGAAAGCAAAGGTTGTTCACGCAGCACGAGCGTTCGACCCAGCTGGAGTCGAAGAGCAGAATCGAATGGGGTTGGCACTCAAGGCCGCAGGTGTTCACTTGCAGCTGGATGGCAGTTACTACGCGGTCCCGCCCGGAACGATTCTTAAGGGAGACGGCACGCCATACAAGGTCTACACACCATTTTTTAGGGCCTGGTTCGAGAAAGGCTGGGAGGCTCCGCATGCGCTCGCCGAAGGCGCTACCTGGTTCGAACCCGTCGAGTGCCATGGTCGGCCGGTAGCCACCAAAGAGGCACCGTTTAAGGTTGCCGCCGGAGAAGCTTTTGCCCTCCGCACTTTGAACAGGTTCAAAGAGCACGGCCTTTTTGACTATGACGAGCAGCGAAATCGCGCAGACCTGAACGGCACCTCGCACTTGAGTCACGCGCTGGCATTCGGTGAGATTCATCCGCGCACCATTTTGGCCGAACTTCGAGACTCGACCGGGCACAACGTCTTCAGAAAAGAAATTGCCTGGCGCGAGTTTTATGCAGATGTCCTGTGGCACAACCCGCACACCCAGACCGATTACTACGAGCCGCGCTATTCAAAAATGCGATATGACTCAGGCTCCGAAGCAGAGGCCAAACTAGAGGCCTGGAAACAGGGTAAAACCGGCTTTCCAATGGTGGATGCCGGGATGCGTCAACTTCTGGCAAAGGGCTGGATTCACAACCGCGTTCGCATGATTGTGGCGTCGTTTTTAGTGAAGGATTTACACCTCGAGTGGCAACAGGGCGCTGCCTGGTTTGAAGAAAACCTGAGCGATTTTGATCCGGCCTCAAATGCTCACGGCTGGCAGTGGACCGCTGGTAGCGGCACCGATGCCTCACCTTATTTTCGAGTATTCAACCCAATTTTGCAGGGCTATAAATTTGACCCGCGCGGTGACTATGTTCGCAAATACGTGCCTGAACTTCGACACATTCTTGACTCCGGGGTGCATGAGCCTTGGAACCGTTTGGATGGCCTGACCGAGGGTTATGTTGCTCCGATTGTGGATCACGCGGCTGAGCGAGACGAAGCTCTGGCTCGACTAAAAGAACTCAAAAGTCTCTAGAAACTAGCACTCTCGAAGCGCAGCGGTTTAGAAACGAACCAGCGGGTCGATAGCGATGGCCACGAAAAGAAGAGTCAAGTAGATATTCGACAGGTGAAATAGTGGCATCGGCTTCTTGATTTCACCCTTGATGCCCTCGGCATACAGGCGATAAGCGGCAACGATGAACCAGACTCCCCCGATTACGGCCGTTGCTGCGTAAACAAAGCCCATCTGAGCCACTGGGATGAGTAACAGGGTGCTGGCGAAAACCGCCCAAGCATAGAGAACAATCTGCACGACCACAGTTTTTGGTGAACGAACCACCGGCAACATCGGCACTCCGGCCCTGCGGTAATCGTCTTGGTATTTAACCGAAAGAGGCCAGTAGTGCGGCGGAGTCCAGAGGAAGATGATCAAGAACAGTACCCAAGCGGCTGGTGGAACTGACTCAGTGACCGCAGCCCAGCCGATTAGAACCGGGGCCGCACCTGCAGCGCCACCCCAGACAATGTTCTGCGGGGTGCGGCGCTTCAAAAGCATTGTGTAGACGATGACATAAAAGAGAATTGCACCCAACGAGATTGCGGCCGCTAGCCAGTTGGTCAGTAAGCCGAGCCAAAGTGTTGACCCAATTCCTAGGATCCAAGAGAAAACAAGTGCCTCGCGCTGGGTGAGTTCACCAGTGACCAGCGGGCGATTTTTAGTTCTACCCATGATCTTGTCGATGTCGGTGTCGATGTAGCAGTTGAAGGCGTTTGCTGAACCGGCGCTGAGAGCGCCACCAACCAAAGTTGCCAACACTAGCCAGGCATTCGGAAAGCCACCCTGGGCCAAGATCATGGTTGGAACAGTGGTGATTAGAAGCAATTCGACGACGCGCGGCTTGGTCAAGGCTAGGTAGGCCTTGGCTTTTCTAACCAGCTTTGAGCCAACAAAACCTGCGCTCGAGGTCGCAACAGTTTTCTCGTTAGTTTTTGGCATCTTCGTTTAAGTCTAAATCACAGACACAGCGAGTTATTCCGCGGGTATAGAAATGCCATTGGGTATAGACTTTGAGGCAAACGGAAGCTACCTCTCGGGATGAAAAGGTTTTTGCTATTTACCGTTCTCTTCGGCAATGAAGCCTAAAAATTCTGCACTATTTGTTTAGTAAACAACCGAGATGAAGGAGCTGCTCTTGTCAGCATTCCAGTGGACCGACCTTGATTCCAAAGCAGTTGACACCGCCCGCGTGTTGGCTGCGGACGCAGTAGAAAAGGTTGGCAACGGCCACCCTGGAACTGCAATCAGCCTTGCCCCTGTGGCTTACCTTTTGTTCAACAAGGTGATGCGCCATGATCCAAGTGACGACCGCTGGCTTGGCCGCGACCGATTCATCTTGAGCGTTGGCCACAGCTCGCTCACCATTTACAACCAGCTTTACTTACACGGCTATGGTCTAGAACTCGATGACCTCAAGGCCCTACGCACCTGGGGTTCTGCTACACCTGGCCACCCTGAGTACGGCCACACCAAGGGTGTTGAAATCACCACCGGCCCTCTCGGCCAGGGCCTTGCCTCCGCAACTGGCTTCGCTTACGCTTCACGCTTTGAGCGTGGTCTTTACGACCCGACCGCGGCAGCCGGACAATCACCGTTTGATCACTTTGTTTACGTAATCGCTGGCGACGGCGACATGCAAGAGGGCGTCACCGCCGAAGCGGCATCGCTTGCCGGTCACCAGCAACTTGGCAACCTAGTGGTCATCTACGACTCAAACCAGATCTCAATCGAAGACGACACCAACATTGCCTTCACCGAAGACCTTTCAAAGCGTTACGAGGCCTACGGCTGGCACACCCAGACCGTCGACTGGAAAAAGACTGGCGACTACGTCGAGGACATCGCTGAGCTCTACGCAGCAATTGAAAAGGCAAAGTCAGTCACCGACAAGCCTTCGCTGATTACTCTTCGAACCATCATCGGCTGGCCGTCACCTAAGAAGCAGAACACCGGCAAGATTCACGGCTCAGCACTCGGCGCCGAAGAACTAGCCGGCCTCAAGTCAGCTCTGGGTTTTGACCCAGAAAAGACCTTCGATGTTGCCCCTGAGGTTATTGCTCACACCCGAGCGTTCCAAGCAACCGCAGACAAGGCTCGTTCGGCCTGGGATGCTTCGTTCGACGTTTGGGCCTCTGAAAATCCAGAGAAAAAGGTCTTGCTTGACCGAGTTGTTTCGGGCGCAGCCCCGGCGGGTCTCGAATCTGCTCTGCCAGTCTTTGAAGGAGGCACCGAGGTTTCAACCCGTGCTTCATCGGGCAAGGTAATCAATGCGATTGCCAAGGTAATGCCTGAACTCTGGGGCGGCTCTGCCGACCTCGCTGAGTCAAACAACACCACCATCGAGGGCGCCAAGTCGTTTGTTCCGGCCGAGTGGTCAACCCACGAATGGACCGGCGACAAGTATGGCCGCGTTCTTCACTTTGGAATCCGCGAGCACGCAATGGGTGCGATTCTCAACGGAATCGTGCTTCACGGCAACACTCGTGCCTTTGGTGGAACTTTCCTTATCTTCAGCGACTACATGCGACCAGCGGTTCGCCTGGCTGCACTGATGGGCGTTCCTTCGATCTTCGTCTGGACCCACGACTCAGTGGCCCTCGGAGAAGACGGACCGACTCACCAGCCAATTGAGCAGATTGCCACCCTGCGCGCGATTCCGAACTTGGACATCGTTCGCCCAGGAGACGCAAATGAAGTTGCTTACGCCTGGAAGACCATGCTTGAGCGCCGCCAAGGCCCAGCCGGAATCGCGTTGACCCGTCAGAACATTCCGGTGTTCAAGCGAGGCGAAGCCGACTCAACCGGTGCGGTATTTGCCGGAGCGGAAAACACTGCCAAGGGCGCCTACACACTCATCGATGCAGCTAACGGCAAGCCTGAAGTTATCTTGATTGCCACCGGCTCAGAGGTTCACCTAGCGGTTGCCGCTCGTGAAGCCCTCGAGGCTGCTGGCACCCCGACCCGTGTGGTTTCGGCTCCTTGTCTTGAATGGTTCGACGAGCAGTCACAGCAATACCGTGACTCAGTTCTTCCGGCAGCAGTTAAGGCTCGTGTTTCGGTCGAAGCCGGTCTTGCGCTCGGTTGGTCCAAGTACATTGGCGGCAACGGTCGCAGCGTTTCGATTGAGCACTTTGGTGCATCAGCCGACTACAAGACCCTGTTCCGCGAGTTTGGTATGACCACTGAAGCCGTAATCTCAGCCGCCAACGACTCCCTAGCTTCACTCTAAATTTCAGCCAAGTCTCCTAGAAAAGAGAACCCCAATGACCAATCCCCTAGCCCAATTGGCAGCAAACGGCGTCAGCATCTGGCTCGATGACCTTTCTCGCTCACGCATCGTTTCAGGTGGCCTTCGCGACCTAATCACCAGCCGCTCAGTGTGCGGTGTCACCACAAACCCAACCATCTTTGCCGGCGCTTTGGCCAAGGGCGATGGCTACCAAGAGCAGGTTGCCGTATTGGCTGCTGCAGGCACCTCTGCGGTTGACGCAATTTTTGAAATCACCACCAAGGATGTCGCTGACGCCTGTGACATCTTCGCCGGTGTCTACCAGGAGTCAAACGGCTTCGACGGCCGCGTGTCAATCGAGGTTGAGCCGGGTCTAGCGAATGATGCAGCCGGCACTGTGAAGCAAGCCAAAGAGCTTTTTGCCAAGGTCAACCGCGAAAACGTAATGATCAAGATTCCGGCTACCAAGCCAGGTCTTCAGGCAATCACCGATGTAATCGCCGAAGGAATCAGCGTCAACGTGACTTTGATCTTCTCGCTCGCTCGTTACCGTGCAGTTATTGCCGCCTACATCGAAGGATTGAAGCAGGCCAAGGCCAATGGCCACGACCTTTCTAAGATTCACTCGGTTGGATCGTTCTTCGTTTCTCGAGTAGACCTAGAAATCAACAAGCGCCTGGAAGCAGTCGGCACCACCGACGCCCGCACCTTGATGAACACCGCAGCCCTAGCTAACGCTCGCTTGGCTTACCAAGTATTCGAGCAAGAGTTTGCAACCAGCGACTGGGCCGAGTTGGCCGCCGCCGGAGCGAACGTTCAGCGCCCGCTAATGGCTTCAACCGGAGTCAAAGACCCTGCGCTTCCAGACACTCTTTATGTCACCGAATTGGTTGCCCCTCAGTTGGTAAACACCATGCCTGAAAAGACCATGGAAGCCGTTTTTGACCACGGAGTTGTTCCAGCTAATTCAATTCAGGGTCGCTACGAAGAGGCAAACCTCATCCTGATGGCTATCTCTGCTTGTGGCGTTTCATACGACGAGGCAACTCAGGTTCTTGAAGATGAGGGTGTCTCAAAGTTCATCATCTCTTGGAACGAACTCGTTGAGACCGTTGAATCAGCACTCAAGGCTGCAAACTAATGGGCCTAAAGGTAGTTGTTTCAGGCACCGCGTCCGCCGCGGTTGCTAACAGCGTTCCGGGTTTGGTTGCCGACAAAGTAGCCAGCCGCATCGCCGCCAAAGACTTCACTCTTTGGGGCAAAGACGCTGAAGCAGAGTCTTCCATCCGACTCGGATGGGTAACCTCGGCTACCGATTCAGCTCCACTGGTCGATTCAATCTTGGCTCTGAAGGCGGAGTTTGCTGCCAAGGGAGTTACTCGCTTTGTGCTTTGCGGAATGGGCGGCTCTTCTTTAGCTCCTGAGGTGATTACCCGCACCGCTGGCGTTGATCTAGTTGTTCTCGACTCAACCCACCCAAACCAAATTGGAGCGGCTCTGGCCGGCGACTTGGCCAAGACGGCCATCATCGTGTCTTCAAAGTCTGGTTCGACAGTTGAAACTGACTCGCAGAAGCGCATTTTCGAGAAGGCTTTCACTGACGCCGGCATTGATAAAACCGATCGCGTTGTCGTTGTAACCGACCCAGGTTCACCGATGGAGGCAGCGGCCAAGGCCGATGGCTACCGAATTTTCAACGCCGACCCAACTGTTGGTGGCCGTTACTCTGCTCTTACCGCTTTTGGTCTGGTTCCATCTGGCCTAGCCGGCGTTGACATCAAGGGTTTACTAAACGACGCCAACGCTGTTGCCGAATTGCTAGCCAGCGACGATGCCAATAACCCAGCACTAATTTTGGGTGCGGCGTTAGCAACTACCCCCGGTGAATTCGGAAACCGAGACAAAATCGGCATCGTTTCTGATGGCACACCAATCGTTGGTTTCGGCGACTGGGCTGAGCAGCTCATCGCGGAATCAACCGGAAAGCTAGGCAAGGGCGTTCTGCCAGTTGCCCTCCAACCAGACAGCCAAGAGTTGCACTCCGGCCTAGCCGATCTTCTTGCCGTTCACGTTGTTGCCGATGCAACCGTTGCCTCAGGTGATGCAGTTGCAGTTTCGGGCTCTCTTGGTGCTCAATTCTTGCTTTGGGAATATGCCACCGTTATCGCCAGCCGCTTGATTGGCGTAAACCCATTCGACCAGCCAGATGTTGAGTCCGCAAAAATTGCCGCTCGCGCGATGCTTGAGAGTCGCGACGCGGTCATCCCGGCCCAGTTTGTAGCTGAAGGCGTTGAAGTTCGCTCAACCGAGTTGGCGCTCAACGGAAGCACACTTTCGGAAGCTGTGAAGGCTCTTCTTGCCAAACTGTCTGACGACGATGGTTATGTTTCGATTCATGCCTACCTGGATCGCACCTCTGCCCCCGAGGCTGAGGAACTTCGCGATTTGTTCGCTAAGAAAACCCGCAGACCAGTTACTTTTGGCTGGGCTCCGCGCTTCTTGCACTCAACCGGTCAATATCACAAGGGTGGCCCGCGTCAGGGTGTGTTCTTGCAGGTTGTTTCAGTTTCGGACCAAGACATTCAGGTTCCTGGGCGCGACTTCACCTTTGGTGAACTCATCGCGTCTCAGGCTGCCGGCGATGCCAAGGTTCTGGGCGCCCTCGGACGCCCAGTTTTGACACTGACCTTGGCCGAGGCCAAGGCTGGTCTCGAAACACTCAAGAACGCCATCTAAGGAGAATCGCTTCAATGGCTCCAACAGGAATTTCTCGAGGCGACAACCCGCTTCGCGACCCAGATGACAGACGTCTCAACCGAATTGCCGGCCCAAGCGGTCTGATTATTTTCGGCGTTACCGGAGATCTTTCTCGCAAAAAACTAATGCCGGCGGTTTACGACTTGGCAAACCGTGGCTTGTTGCCGCCAGGTTTTGCACTGGTCGGTTTCGCGCGTCGTGAATGGGCTGATCAAGACTTCAGTCAAGTTGTTAAAGAAGCCGTTCAGAAGTACGCCAGAACCCCTTGGTCGGAAGACGTTTGGAACCAACTCTCCAGCGGAATTCGCTTTGTTTCTGGAGAGTTTGATGACGACACAGCCTTCGATCGTCTCAAGGAGACCATCGGCAAGCTAGATGCTGAACGAGGCACCAACGGAAATCACGCTTTTTACCTCTCAATTCCACCAAAGGCTTTCGCCCAGGTTTGCCAGCAGTTGGAGCGCAGCGGTTTGGCAGCTCCGAAGCAAGACCAGTTCCGTCGCGTGGTTATTGAGAAGCCGTTCGGTCACGACCTCGATTCTTCTCGTGTGCTCAACGAGGTTGTCGAGTCGGTTTTCCCGCCAGACTCGGTCTTCCGAATCGACCACTACCTAGGCAAAGAGACAGTGCAGAACATCTTGGCGCTGCGCTTTGCGAACCAGCTTTACGAACCACTCTGGAACTCGAACTACATTGACCACGTTCAGATCACCATGGCCGAGGACATCGGTGTCGGCGGACGTGCTGGTTACTATGACGGCATTGGTGCCGCCCGAGATGTGATTCAAAACCACCTCTTGCAGCTCTTGGCATTAACCGCGATGGAAGAGCCGGTGTCATTCGATGCCGCTGATTTGCGCGCTGAAAAAGAGAAGGTCCTCTCGGCTGTTCGGTTGCCAAAGGACCTCGGCAAGCACACCGCTAGAGGTCAATATTCTGGAGGCTGGCAGGGTGGCGAGAAAGTCACTGGCTTCTTGCAAGAAGACGGCATGAACCCAGAGTCGGTATCCGAAACTTTCGCTGCTATTCGCCTTGACATAAACACTCGCCGTTGGGCAGGTGTGCCGTTCTATCTTCGCGCCGGCAAGCGCCTGGGTCGTCGAGTAACCGAAATCGCGATTGTTTTCAAGCGTGCTCCCCAGCAACTATTTGCTGAGAGCCAAACCAGCGCACTGGGTCAAAACGCTCTCGTTATTCGAGTACAGCCTGACGAGGGTGTAACCATCCGCTTCGGCTCAAAGGTTCCTGGAGTCGGCATGCAGGTTCGAGATGTAACCATGGACTTCGGCTATGGTCACGCCTTCACCGAGGCCAGCCCAGAGGCATACGAGCGCTTGATTCTCGACGTGTTGTTGGGCGACCCACCGTTGTTCCCTAGGCACCAAGAGGTTGAACTATCTTGGAAGATTCTCGACCCAATCGAAGAGTTCTGGGCAACTCAGGGCCAACCTGAGCAATACCTACCCGGCACCTGGGGCCCTAGCTGCGCCGATGAAATGCTTGCCCGCGATGGCCGAGAGTGGAGAATCCCGTGATCGTTGACCTACCGAACACCAACATCAGCAAGGTTTCGAAAGAACTCGTTCGCATTCGCGAGCAGGGTGGCGCAGTAGCGTTGGGTCGCGTTTTGACCCTCATCATTGACACCGACTTTGACGGTCTTGAGAGCGCCATTGAGGCAGCCAACGATGCATCTCGAGAACATCCTTGCCGAATTATTGTGCTCGCCGATGACAGCTCCCAAAGTGAGCAAGACTCGCGCTTGGATGCTCAAATTCGCGTGGGTGGCGACGCCGGTGCCTCAGAGGTAATCGTGTTGCGCGCCTACGGCGGAGCCGCTAGTCACCCGGCCAGCTTGGTTACCGGTCTGCTGCTACCAGATGCGCCAGTTGTTGCTTGGTGGCCAACTGAGGCACCACTAGATGTCTCAGAGTCACCGATTGGTCGAATTGCTACTCGTCGCATTACCGATGCTGCCAACCAAGCTGACCCGCACGCATTTTTGCGCGGGCTAGCCAAGAC
>JBEDKW010000006.1:0-12026 GCA_041171945.1 Actinomycetota bacterium | reverse complement strand
AGGCCGGCAAGCATTCGCAGGGATGTTGACTTTCCGCAACCAGATGGTCCAACAAGAACTAGAAACTCGCCATCGGCGATTTCGAGGTTTAGCTTGTCTACTGCTGGGCGGGTTCCGCCTGGGTAAAGACGTGATGCGTCTTGAAATGAAACTGATGCCATGATATTTTCCTTCACCGGCAGGTACGTGCCGGACGATCCGTTGTGATAGAAACCTCGCCAGCGGTGCCAACGAGTAGTTCCATTATGGCATCTAAGGCTTGTCACTTAGACTTATTGTTCAATCTTCGGCATCCCCCTGATGCAAGTAAAAGAGGTTCAGATGAGTTTAGGCAACAACAAACCAACCCGCTCCGAGCAGCGTGACGCAGCCCGTGCGAAGGCTCGCGACATGCGTGAGCAGCACAAGAAGGGTGAGAAGCGCAAGCGCGTTGCCATCCAGGCCAGCATTGCTGCAGTGGTTGTAGGCATTATTGCGATCATCGGTTTTGCGATTGCTTCTGGCGGCGACAAGGTTGTGGCTGAGCCGACCAACATGACTTTCAATGACGGCATCAAGATTGGTGCCAACCTCGAGGCTTTCACCTCGACCTCAACCCCAACCCCAACTACTTCGCCGGCTCCGGCTGAAGTGCCAAACATCGTGGTCTACATCGACTACCAGTGCCCTATCTGCCAGGCGTTTGAGGTTCCAAACAAGTCGCAAATCGAAAGTTGGGTCTCTTCAGGCGCTGCAACTCTCGAGCTGCACCCAATTTCATTCTTGGATGGTCGTGGATCACCAAACGAGTATTCAAGCCGTGCAGCGAATGCGACCGTTTGCGTTGCGGAATACTCTCCAGCCCAGGTCTTCAAATTCAACTCGATTTTGTTTGAAAACCAGCCTGAAGAAGGAACCGCTGGCCCAGACAACAAGGAGTTGATTGCGCGCACCGTTGAAGTCGGCGTGACCAACGCAGACAAGGTTGCCAGCTGCATTTCTTCCAAGGACTTCGGAACTTGGGTTGCGGATGCCACCGACCGAGCTCTAGGCCAGAAGATTCCGGGCACCGATTTCCAGGTTGACGGCACTCCGTTTATCTTGGTAAATGGCAAGCAGTACACCTGGGAAACCGGCGAAGACTTGGTCAGCCCCGCTCGCTTTGCGCAGTTCGTGCAGAGCGTTTCAGCCCAGGGCTAAGAAAAAATTCTCCACATAGATTAGTGTGGAGTGGTTCTGGTTTGCCAGAACAAGCCGACTTGGCGCAATTGGTAGCGCACCGTACTTGTAATGCGGGGGTTAGGGGTTCGAGTCCCCTAGTCGGCTCAAACAAAAAGACGGTCTCATTGAGACCGTCCCCTAGTCGGCTCAAAGAAAAAAGGACTCCCGGTGGGAGTCCTTTTTTTGTGGGCTAGAGGGGGTTACCCAAGCAGGTTCTGAAGTACTTCGTAAACCAAGAATGCTGGCCAAACTAGAGCCTTAAGGAAACCTAATACGCCATCCCAAAAGCCATCGGCCTTTGAGATGAAGTAAACAGCTGCACCGATGAAAGCCAGGAACATAAAAGCTCCCACTCCACCGTTGGTTACGTTTTGTGAGCCTCGTTTTTTGTAATCTGTCATTTTCAGAGTCTAAGCCTCGGAGAATTTAACGCTTACGGAATTAATGCAAAAGCGATCGCCGGTAGGGGTTTGCGGGGCATCTTCAAAGACGTGGCCGAGGTGTGAGCCGCACGCGGCGCAGCGAACTTCAACTCTTTTCATGCCGTGACTGTTGTCTTCGATGAGTTGCACAGCATCGCCGGCCTTCGGTTCATAGAAACTTGGCCAACCGCAGTGGGAATCGAATTTTGAGGTGCTGGTGAATAGCTCGGCCCCACAGCCCTTGCAAGAAAAGGTGCCGGTGCGGTGCTCCTCTAAGAGCTCCCCGGTGTAGGCCCGTTCAGTGCCAGCCTCGCGTAGAACGTGATATTCAAAGTCATTCAGCTCTTGGCGCCACTGCTCATCAGTCTTGTTTACCGGATATTCCATGGTTGACCCTTTCGTCCACCATATTAAGCACAGCCCAGTTTCGGGCCTTGATTTTATTAAGCAGGATTCATGGCGCAAAAGTTCCCAATCGACGAGTTCGATTCGGTGTCTGCTCATGGCGGGCGTCACCGCGCCAAGCGCACCGCCAAGGATCGCGTCTTCGAGTGGACTCGAATTTTTGTGGCCGCCACGATAGTTGCCGGAGCTGGCTACTTTGGCTTGAACTTGGTCGAGAGTGCCAGTGTTTTCAATGGTGAGGTTAGCGCCCCAGCTCCCAGCGCCGCTGCAACTACCACTGACCCAGGGGTGACCGTTCTGGATGCTTCTGGCCAAGCGGGGCTGGCCGGCAAAGTCGGACATCTTCTTCTAGACGCTGGGTTCAATGTTGTAACCGCAGCTAATGCAGTCGACTTTGAGAATCAGCCGGTTGAATCTGAGAAGACCTTGGTCTTCATCAATGACGAGGCAGTCAAGGCCGAGGCGACCAAAGTCGCGGCCAAGCTAGGCAAGGTTGCCGTTGAAATATCGACCAACTACCCAGGGCCCATCACGGTGTTTTTAGGCTCAGACTATAAATAAGAGCAAAGCCCCACTTATAACCGTTTCATAACCTCTTCGGATTAGTTGACTTTTGCTCTATCGCCCACACCCTGTTAGGGGCTAGGCTTGACCTTGGTCGTAGCAGCATCCGTAGCAACCGCTCTTTTCTATGCGACTCAGCCCCTTAAATTTTTGGGCTGCACACATAGCATCAGGAGTAAAAGCAATGGTACAAGGAACTGTCAAGTGGTTTAACGCTGAAAAGGGTTTCGGCTTTATCACACAGGACGGCGGAGCAGATGTATTCGTACACTTCTCAGCAATCCAGTCAGAGGGCTACAAGGAACTAAAAGAGAACCAGCGCGTTGAGTTCGAAGTTAAGAACGGCGACAAGGGCCCACAGGCCGACAACGTTCACGTAATCTAAGCGACCGCATAGATTTCAAAAAGTGCCCTCCCTTCGGGGAGGGCACTTTTTTGTGCCTGGAGCCTTCGTGTGTGGTTGCACTCTGGGTGGGAGAGTGCCAAAATAGGAGTTAGCACTCACATGCGTAGAGTGCTAAATACTTACAGGAGATTGAAACCAACATGGCAAAAATCATTCACTTCAATGAAGAGGCCCGTCGTGGTCTTGAACGCGGACTAAACATCCTTGCTGACACCGTAAAGGTAACCCTTGGGCCCCGTGGCCGCAACGTAGTGCTCGAAAAGAAGTGGGGCGCCCCGACCATCACAAACGATGGTGTTTCGATCGCTAAAGAAATCGAACTTGACGACCCGTTTGAGCGCATTGGCGCCGAGCTAGTTAAAGAAGTAGCCAAGAAGACCGACGACGTTGCCGGAGACGGAACCACAACTGCAACCGTTTTGGCTCAGGCACTTGTTCGCGAAGGCCTGCGCAACGTTGCAGCCGGCGCTGACCCAATCAGCCTAAAGCGCGGCATCGAGAAGGCAGTTACTGCTGTTATCGCCGAGCTAGTGGCAAACGCCAAGCCAGTTGAGACCAAAGAGCAGATTGCGGCTACCGCATCTATCTCTGCGGGCGACACCCAAATCGGTGACCTAATTGCTGAGGCAATCGACAAGGTTGGCCGCGAGGGCGTAGTAACCGTTGAAGAGTCAAACACTTTCGGCATCGAGCTTGAGCTCACCGAAGGTATGCGCTTCGACAAGGGCTACATCTCGGCTTACATGGTCACCGACCCAGAGCGTCAAGAAGCAATTCTTGAAGACGCCTACGTCTTGATCGTGAACTCAAAGATCTCGAGCATCAAAGACCTTCTACCAATCGTCGACAAGGTCATCCAGGCTAACAAGCCACTTTTGATCATCGCCGAAGACATCGATGGCGAAGCACTAGCAACCCTGATCGTCAACAAGATCCGCGGAATCTTCAAGTCTGTTGCTGTTAAGGCACCTGGCTTCGGAGACCGTCGCAAGGCAATGTTGCAAGACATCGCAATCTTGACCGGTGCACAGGTAATCAGCGAAGAAGTTGGCCTAAAGCTTGAGGCAACAACCCTTGACCTTCTAGGTCGCGCACGCAAGGTTGTTATCACCAAGGATGAAACCACCATCGTTGAAGGTGCTGGCGAGGTAGACCAGATTGCTGGTCGCGTTGAGCAGATTCGTCGCGAGATTGACAACACCGACAGCGACTACGACCGCGAGAAGCTTCAGGAGCGTTTGGCAAAGCTTGCCGGCGGTGTTGCAGTTATCAAGGCTGGAGCAGCAACCGAAGTTGAGCTTAAAGAGCGCAAGCACCGCATCGAAGACGCAGTTCGCAACGCGAAGGCTGCAGTTGAAGAGGGCATCGTTGCCGGCGGTGGCGTTGCATTGCTTCAGGCAGGCAAGGCTGCATTCGAGAAGCTAGAGCTAGTTGGAGACGAAGCAACCGGAGCGAACATCGTTCGCGTTGCTATCTCGGCACCGCTAAAGCAGATTGCAATCAACGCCGGTCTAGAGCCAGGAGTTGTAGCCGAGAAGGTTGCGTCATTGCCATCAGGTCACGGTCTAAACGCCGCAACCGGTGAATATGTTGACATGCTAAAGGCCGGCATCAACGACCCAGTAAAGGTGACTCGCTCTGCATTGCAGAACGCAGCATCAATCGCTGGTTTGTTCTTGACCACCGAAGCTGTTGTTGCAGAGAAGCCAGAGCCTGCGGGTCACGCTCCTGCTGCACAGGGCGGCGGAATGGACTTCTAAGAAGTCTGATTTCTAAGGCGGGCGGTCACTTCGGTGGCCGCCCGTTTTTTATGTTCTGCGAAATGACAGCGGCTTAGAGAAACAGCCTTTGATTGGCATACTCAATGTCTGCATATTGCTGCGAGGCCACACCTAGGGCGGCGCCAAGTTCGGCTAATTGACCATCTACGGCTGCTGCAGTCGCTCGCCACCTGCCAGCAAGTTCTTGAAAGCTAGATGCGGCCACGCCGCTCCAGGAGCCCTGTAAGCCAAGAAGCTGCCCGTGCAAGGTGTCAACCTCTTGGGTCAGTCGGCCGATGGTGGTTTGGATGGCGAGATTTGCCGACATCACTTGATCGCTATCTACTGTGAATTGAGTCATAGACAAAAGAGTGCCTCAACCCGACATCACCCAGCGAGCCGAATGAAAATCTGTGGATTATTTTTGGGGAATTAAAATGCGGAAGGTCGCGCCGCCGCCAGGGGTCTCATCGGCGAGAATTTTGCCCTTGTGTCGCGCAATGATGGTGCTGACAATCGCCAGACCTAGGCCGGAGCCTCCGGTCGAACTGTTGCGTGAGTTATCTACACGGTAGAAACGCTCGAAGACTTTGTCGCGAAGTTGCTTAGGAATGCCTTCTCCGTGGTCTCGCACCTCAATGAGCAGCGAGTGCTTCTTGCCCTTGTCAGCAAAGCCGATGGCAATTTCAATTGGGTCGGTAGGTTCCGAGAATCTTGAGGCGTTGGCCAACAGGTTGGTAAACACTTGGCGCATCGAACTGGCTTCGACATCGGCAATCACTTGCTCTACTTCACCAATTTCTTCGCCGGCAAGGTTGACCACAACGATGGATCTATTGCCGTATGCCGCCGAAGTGTCTTTTGCTGCGTCTCTCGCGAGCGAGACAAGGTCGGTCTGAGAGGTGGCCAAAGATGCCGATTCGTCTAGACGTGCCAGAGCCAACAAGCTCTCAACCAAACCAGTCATGCGAATGGCTTCGCTCTCGATTCTTGTCATGGCTTCAGCAATTTGGTCTGGCTTTTTCAGGGCACCCATTCGATACAGTTCGGCGTAGCCACGAACCGAAACCAGGGGAGTGCGAAGTTCGTGGCTCGCATCTGCGACAAATCGGCGCATTTGATCGAGCGTTTTGTTGCGTGAATCCATGACACCTTCAACGCTGTCGAGCATGCTGTTGAGGGCGCGATTTAGGCGAGCAATCTCGGTGTTACCAGGGCGCTGGATGAGGCGCTGACGAATATCGCCCTCAGCTACTGCCGCTGCCGTGCGCTCAACCTCGTTCAGAGGCTTGAGAGCTGACGAAATTGTGAGCCAAATGCTCAACCCGCTGAGGGTGAGCAGGAGCAAGCCGAAACCGCCGCCGATGTAGCCATACTGGGTGATTAGAGCATTGTTGGAGCCGGTAGGTAGGGCGACCACCAGTGAGCCGGGCATGGAGGTAAGCGGCACTGCCACCATGCGCCAGCCATCGCGGCCACCTTCAAGAGTCACCTTGCCCATGTCGTTCACTTCAAAGGGCAAGCCTTCGGTGGCAAGAACGTAGTTGGCGCTAAAGCCACTGAGGTTGGGCACATCGTTTGGGTCGTCGGCCGAAGAAACGAGGCCAATGAGCAACGTTCCCTGAGTGTCTAGATAAGCAATGTAGAAATCGCTGGGCAAACTCGGCAGCGACAACTGCCTGCTGGCCAGTCGGGCCTCGAGAAGTGCCGGGTCTTCATTGCTGAGAGTGCTTGCCGTTGAGGTGAGAAGTGTGTCGGCGTTGGCTTGAAGGTAGGTGCGAAGCAACGAAATTGTTCCGATGCTCGAGACCACCAAGAGCAGCCCAATTAAAGCAACAGAAAGCGTGGTCAGTTTGGTGCGAAGTGAAATTCGCTCCCATCCCGAAGCCAGCCTTGAGGGCATTTACTTTGCGCTCTTGGTCGACTTATACATGTAGCCCACGCCTCGTTTGGTCTGAATCAAAGACTCTGAAGTTAGTGGGTCAAGTTTCTTGCGAAGGTATGAGACATAAGATTCCACGATTCCCATTTCCCCGTTGAAGTCATACTCCCAAACGTGATCCAGAATCTGTGCCTTGGTGAGCACGCGGTTCGGGTTCGACATCAAAAAGCGCAACAACTTATATTCGGTTGGGCTGAGGTCTACGGTGGTGTCGTTTACAAACACTTCGTGCGCGTCTTGATTGATTTTAATTTCGCCAACTTCAAGCACGGATTCTTCAATCTCGGCCTGCTTGGTGCGGCGCAAAATGGCATGAATGCGGGCCACGATTTCGTCGAGGCTGAACGGCTTGGTCATGTAGTCATCTCCGCCAACAGTTAGGCCGGTGATTTTATCTTCGGTCTCAT
Source organism: Actinomycetota bacterium (assembly GCA_041171945.1). Lineage (GTDB taxonomy): Bacteria > Actinomycetota > Actinomycetes > Actinomycetales > Microbacteriaceae > Rhodoluna. The sequence goes on along the minus strand of JBEDKW010000006.1, from coordinate 4,920 downwards.
CGCGGGCAGTTAGAAACAAAACTGGGGCAGTGATTCCCATAGAGCGAATTTTCTTGGTGACGCTGAAGCCGTTCATGTCCGGAAGCATTACGTCCAGGAGGATGATGTCAGGTGCACCTTTTTCGGCGGCGTTTACTGCGTCGGCGCCATTTCCGACCGCGTGAACGCTAAAACCAGCGAAACGCAAGCTGGTTGATAGCAAATCACGGATGTTTGGTTCGTCATCAACGATTAGTACCTTCACATTTTCCATGCCATCAATCTTTCAGAGTTCGCTGAGTGTTTGCTGGGAGAAACCCGAGTGTCGGGTGTGAAACTGCCCAATTAGGCGGGGCTTAAAGCTCGAAGGAATCCATGATTTCGTAGCTGTAGCCCTGCTCGGCGAGAAAACGCTGACGATTTTGAGCGAAGTCTTGATCGATGGTGTCTCGGGCAATGAGTGTGTAGAAGTTTGCCGACCGTCCATCTGCCTTTGGTCGAAGCAAGCGGCCCAGTCGTTGAGCTTCCTCTTGCCTTGAGCCGTAAGAGCCAGAAATTTGAATGGCTACCGAAGCTTCGGGAAGATCGATTGAGAAGTTAGCTACCTTTGACACCACAAGTGTGTTCACCTGACCGCTGCGAAATAGCTCGAAAAGCCTTTCGCGTTCTTCGATAGGGGTCTCACCGGTGATTTCAGGCACTTGGAGTGCACCGGAAACCGCGTGAATTTGATCGAGGTATTGGCCAATAATCAGTGTTGGTTCACCCTTGTGACGAGCTAGCAACTGCTTGATTACCGGCACCTTGACCATTGATGTCGCAGCAATTCGGTAGCGCTCATCCTGGCTAGAGATTGCATAGTTGAGTCGTTCGTCCTCTGGTAGGTCGATGCGAACTTCAAAACACGCGGCCGGGGCAATGTAACCCTGAGCCTCAATTTCTTTCCAGGGGGCGTCAAAACGCTTCGGGCCGATGAGTGAGAACACGTCGCCCTCTTTGCCATCTTCGCGAACTAGGGTTGCGGTGAGTCCGAGGCGGCGACGGGCCTGCAGGTCTGCAGTCATTTTGAAAATGGGGGCTGGGAGCAAGTGAACCTCGTCGTAAACGATCAGGCCCCAGTCGTTTGCGTTGAGAAGAGCCAAGTGCGCATATTCGCTTTTACGCTTGGTCGTCAAAATTTGGTAGGTCGCGATGGTGACCGGCTTCACTTCTTTGAGTGATCCAGAGTATTCACCAATTTCTTCGGCGGTCAGGCTGGTGCGCTTGAGCAATTCAGCCTTCCACTGCCTTGCCGAAACCGTGTTGGTCACAAGAATCAAGGTGTTGGTTTTTGCAACCGACATGGCTGCCGCACCAACGATGGTTTTGCCCGCTCCACAGGGAAGAACTACAACACCCGAACCGCCGGCCCAGAATTTGTCCACGGCTTGAGTTTGGTAGTCGCGAATTTGCCAGTCTGTTTGAGTGAGGCTGATTTCGTGAGGGGTGCCCTCCGCATAGCCAGCGAAGTCTTCGGCAGGCCATCCGAGTTTTAGAAGCTCTTGCTTAACCTGACCGCGTGCCCAAGGTTGAATGCGAAACGCTTCGTTTGAAATAGGGCCGTCGAGTAGCAACGAGATTTTGCGGTGACGACTGGCTTCTAGCAAAATAGCTCGGTCGGTCGAGAATAGTTCTAACTCACCGTCGGCGCTGCGCTGAATAACCAGGCGCCCATAACGAGACATGGTTTCGCTAATGTCGGCCCGCACCGATGTCGGCACCGGAAATTTTGAGTAGCGGTCGAGGACGTCTAGGACGAAATCAGAGTCGTGACCGGCAGCCCGTGCGTTCCACAAACCCAGTTTGGTGATTCGGTAGGTGTGGATGTGCTCAGGAGCTCTTTCGAGTTCGGCAAAAACTGCTAGTTCGTGCCTAGCTTCGGCGGCTTGAGGGTGTTCTACCTCAAGAAGTGCGGTTTTGTCGCTCTGCACAATTAGCGGCCCCAAAGTCATTTTTCTAGCCTACTTTGCTGCGCTCGTCGAATGCACCGCACGCTATTCAAGGGTTACCTTCAAGATGCTTGTGAGTGGCAAAGTTCGCTCGATATCGGCCTTGCGGTCTTTGGCGCGAAGCCTGCCGTTGGCTATACCAATCGGTTCAAGAGTGAACAAAACTTCGGCTCCGGTTCGAGAAGCAACCGTGATTTCGATCTTGGTCTTGTTCTTGATGGCAAGGTGAATTTGACGCATCACGTCGTCGCCGTCGGGTGCATCACCAAGCTTTGCCTCTTGCTCGCGCATTCTTTCGATGTCTTGATCCACGGTGCTAAGCAGCTGGCTGGCACCAGAGATCTTGGCCACGATTCGCGGCGAAATCACTTGGCCGCTTTCATCCACACGGATGGCGGTAAAGCCAAGCTCACGTAACCCGAAGTAGACCACCTCTGGTTCAAACCTGGACGCTAGTGAGCCGTCTTCGAGTTGTCTCAGGGCAAAGGGCTTCAATTTGCTTTGGTTGAAAATCTCTTGAAGCAAAATCGGGTCAACTGAGCGAATGACACTTCGAAGAAGTTCACCGTTCTCAGATACAGTCAGGCGGCCAAATCTTTGGGCACCCTCGCGAAGTAAATAATCAATTGGCTGAGGCAGAGCCTTGCCAGATAGGTCGATTAGAAGGCGTCTTATGTCTGCCTCGGTTAGCCCAGTCTCTAGGCCGTGACTAATGCTCAGTGCCGAGAGTCGATAGGTCGAGGCCATACCGATTTGTTCGGTTTCGGTGAATTTTCGAAGTTCGATTTCAATGTCGGTTGGAAGGGGGCCTGGGGCCACTAGGGATAGGTCGGCTTGGCAGATTAGTTTTCGTTGGGTTGCCGGTAGTCGGGTTCTGGCCGCCTCGGTGGCTTTCTCAATGTCGCCAGTCAAAACATCTTTCGCCCAGCCGCTTAGCCAACCGTTCGAAGAGATTCCAATGAGTTCAGCAAGGTGAGCAAGTTTAGAAATGCGTGAGTTCACCGCGCCATCGGCAAATGGGTAGGTGAGTTTCAATTCGCGATTCAGCGAAACTGGACCGGTATGTTTCGAGAGCGAGGCCAAGAGCTCGCCAGCAGATGCGTCACCCAAGATTGCGCGCCAACTTCGACTGAGGTGGGCGAACCGCTGCTGAGGGTTCCAGCTGACCCAGTCGACTGCAGTTTGGCCAAGTTGCCAACGAGAGTCGGTCAGCACAATCAGCCCAGAAAGGTGAGCCAGGTCATAAACTTCACGCGCGTAGTCGTTGGGCTTCTTTAGGTGGTTGGCCAGCCTCTTAAGGTCGGGCAAGCCAACGTTGCGCTTACCAACCTCGCGAACAAATCGTTGTTCTAAATCGAATAGCAACTCGGTGAGCGCCTGCATCGTCTCGAAGGTTGCCACCCCGGCATCCCTGTCGATGTCTGATTGCACAGTTGCTGAAACCTCAAACACAGCAACCGGCTCAGTTGGGCGCACGAACTGCGATAAGGCTTCGACCGTGGATTCGTAGGCGGTAAAACCTGAACCCTCGAGCTGCTCAACCAACATCAGGTTGGCAAGTTCGTGTGCGGCTGAAGTTTCGGGTGTTTCGCCGGCAATGATTTTTTCTAGCGCTACGACCTGACTCTTTGGAAGGCCAGCGACAGTGCTTGAAATAGAAGTGGATTTGCCTAGCGCTTCGGCTAAATCGAAGAAGTCTCGCAGTGGGGTGGAATTGATCATTCTTTCGCGCAGCAATTGGCGAATTTGTTCGTCGCTAGAGCGACGGAGTGCCGACGCTAGACGAAGTAATTCACTCATGATTTGCGGCCTGCGCTGAATTATTTATTTTGGCTGCCCTCACGGTTTTCGCGGGAGCGACGGGTGATGCTTACAGCCAAGAGGCTCATGACCAGAATGAAACCGAACGGCAGGCCGATAAGGGGCAATTGCGCCAAAATCGCTGGCATCTCGTTGACGCCTAGAAATTTAGAAACCAACGCGATGAACATTGAGAGTAGTGACACTGCAATGACACCTGCCGCTGCATACGCCAAGATGTTTTCGATTCGCTGAACCGTCGAAATGGGTTCAGGGGAGTTGCTCTTAGAAGTTCGTTTAGCCATCCTTCTAGGATACCTTGGCTCTTGGAGCCAACTGCCTTGTAAAATAGAAAGTTGGAAATACGAAAGAGGTCTCCATGCCAACCGGAAAAGTCAAGTTCTTCGACGAAGACAAGGGTTTTGGTTTTATCGCGTCTGATGACGGCAGCGAGGTGTTCCTACACACCAGCGCGCTGCCTGCCGGCGTGAGCGTTATTCGCCCAGGAACCAGGATCGAATTTGGCATTGTTGATGGCAAGCGCGGAGCCCAGGCTCTATCGGTGCGCATTTTGGATGCCCCGCCAAGCTTGGTAAAAATGGGACGTAAGCCAGCCGATGAGATGGCTGTAATCGTAGAAGACCTAATTGGTTTGCTAGACACTCTGGGTGGAAGCCTCAAGCGTGGCAAGTACCCAGAGTCTGTTCACGGCAAAAAGATTGCCACCCTCTTGCGCAAACTCAAGAAGATTGCCACCCTGTTGCGCAAAGTGGCAGAAGAATTGGATGCGTAAGTCTGAGCCAATCGACCATCAGGTCACCGCAAAGGCTGCCGCCATTGAGGCTGCACCCGCTGGCGGCGTAGGCGAATTTATCGAAGCTGTGTCTGAAGGTGAAGGAGTTACAACTTACCTATTCGCAGCCAAACTCAAGGGTTACGTGGGCTGGCGCTGGTCAGTGACACTTTTTGAGGGTGATGCAAAAGCAGAGCCGACAATCTCGGAACTTGTTTTATTGCCGGGCGCTGAATCTCTAGTCGCCCCAGACTGGGTTCCTTGGTCTGAACGATTGGCTGACTATAAGGCGCTTCAGGCAGAACTAGAAGCGCAAGCCTTCTTGGATGCCGCTGAAGCGGATGAAGACTCAGAAGATGA
>JBEDKW010000005.1:0-13361 GCA_041171945.1 Actinomycetota bacterium | reverse complement strand
GGAATAGTGGCAACTGTGGTGAGAGACACAATCAGAAGGGTTCCTACCAAAGCGTGACCGATGCCGCCGTACTCCATCGATGTGGTGGCTGAGATATAGACGTTGTTCTGAGAAACAAAGCTCAAAGAAAGCGCTTTGCTACCAAAGATGATTACCGACCAGAGAACTGAAATTAGAAGAACGAGAACCAAAGTGGCAAAGAAAATTAATGCCACAACTAGTGCACCGTCAGCGATGCCGCGCTTGCCAAATTCCTTCCAGCCTAGGAACCCAACGAAAGCTATTTGCAGTGGCAAGAAAACCACAATGGCAGTGACGGCTGCTTCTAGTTGAAAGCTGCTGCCGATTAGGTAGCTCAACAGCAAAGGAAGAATTGAAACTGCGGCGACCTGAAGGAGGCCCTTTTTGCTCGCGCTCTTCCATGGCTCTGAAGACGAAGGGCGAGCTACTGGGCTGAGGTCGATTACTTTCTCCATGGCTGTGCCTTATCAACGATGATTGTTGACCAGCAGAGTAATAACAAACAACACGAGACCAGCGGCAAGAAGCGCCTCGATCTCCTTGGGGCCAGCTTCGCCGAATTTAGACAAAATCATCGAGGCAACAGAACCACCCTCGGGGCGGGTCACGTTAATCCAGTTGAAGTCGAAGACCAGGTTCAGCACGAAGAGGATTGCAACGGTTTCACCGAGTGCTCGACCAAAGCCAAGCAGGGTGCCACCGACGATTCCGCCGCCTGAGGTAGGCAAGATGATCTTGAAGAATGTGCTTGCACGGCCACCTCCAAGTGCGAGACCAGCGTTGATCAAATCGCGGTCCATCTGAGAAAAGATTTCTCGGGTGACCGAAGCGATAATCGGAACAATCATCACGGCGGTAATCCAGCCGGCGATGAAAGGTGAGCCCAAGAAGTTTTCGGTGTCAACCTTGAAGAACGGCAAGAAGCCTAGGTAGCGATTGAGCAGTTCGGCCCAGCCAGCAGCCACCGGAGCAAAAACCAAGAAACCCCAAAGCCCGATGACAATCGAAGGGGTTGAAGCCAATAGGTCAATGAGCACGGTGGCTACTTTTGACATTCGGTTTGAGAACATAAAGACGATTAGATAGGCGATTGAGATTGCCATCGGCACAGCGAGGATTACGCCGTTGAAGGCAATCAGGAATGAGCCCCAAATCATTGGGCCTAGCTGGAAGACTGGTGGATCCTGAGATGAATCCCAGGTGGAACCGGTAATGAAACCAAACCCCTGCTGCTGAAGAGCAGGCCAAGAACTGGCAAACAAGAAGATCAAGATTAGGCCAACGATTGAAACCGCCATGCCTGATGCAGCTCTGGTTATGCCATAAAACACTTTGTCAGCCCTTGAAAAGGGCTTGGTGACGAGTTTTATGCGCTCCGGAATGGGCGACTGGTCTTTAGGCGACATGCTTCAATCATTTACGGGGCGGGTGACGAAGACCTTTTCATAAGGTTAACGGAAAGTGAATTACTTTCTGCAAACTAGGAATAATTACTAGATTCCGAACCAGATTTGGTGCATTCGAACCAGCATGACAGCCACCGTGAGGGCGCCAACCCCCAGAACTAGCGTGGACCAACGTGAGCGCTCTAGTAGAGCCCAGAAAACCGCTGCGGCCGGCACCATCAGGGCCACAATCAGGTAGGCAAAGAACTCAAACGTGTCTCGCTCGGCTCTCTGCCCCAAAAAAACCAGCGAGATGGAAACTGCTAATTGAGCACCTAAGCCGAGTTCAACGATCGCCAGTGCACCGACGGTGTGGCCACTGGGCTTTCGCTTGGCTAGGCCCATAACAATGGCAAACAAGCCGGCAATCACGCCGAGCCCTATCTGCGCTGAATAAAGCCAATCAATCATTTGATTCCTCCGCAAAAACTACTAGTGATTTCACTGACTCCCCCGCGTTGACAACCATGGCAATAAGGGCGCCCGATTCAGACAACGCAGCCACTGGCTCTTGATCCGTGTCGCCGACTTGGGTGATGCGCTTGCCGTGACGAAGATCGATTTCTTCTTGCGCCGAGAGAGTGCGTTTCGCAAACTGCTGGCGAGCCGCCTCTGAAATGTCTAAGACCGCGAGCGTCTCTGGGGTGAGGCCATCTAGCGACTGAGCACTCGAGACCTCATAGCTACCAATTTTGGTTCTGCGAAGTGAGGTCAGGTGACCGCCAACCTTCAGGGCCTCCCCCAAATCACGAGCAAGTGCACGGATGTAGGTGCCGGAAGAGCAGTCGATGATGGCCTCGAAATCGAGGAAGGTGTTTTCGCCTTCGGTGACGAGCGTTGGAGAACCGCTAATTTCAAATGCGTGAATGGTTACTGGCCGCTCGACCAACTTCACGTCTTCACCAGAACGAACTCGGTCGTAGGCACGCTGGCCATCAACTTTGATGGCGCTCACCGAACTTGGGCGCTGGGAAATCGGGCCGCGAAGCGCAGCCAAAGCCTGCTCGATTTTCTCCGGGGTAACTGCCGAGACGGCTGCAGCCGAGGCTACATCGATGAATTCAGATTCTTTGTCATCGGTGATGGTGTTGGCGCCCAGGCGAATAGTTGCTTCGTAAGTCTTATTTTCGCCGACCAAAAAAGTAAGCAGTTTGGTGGCTGAGTTCACACCAATCAAGAGAAGGCCAGTGGCCATTGGGTCTAGCGTGCCGGCATGCCCAACCCGACGAGTGCCCGCCAACTTGCGAAGGCGAGCAACTACATCATGGCTAGTCCAGCCCGAGGGCTTGTCGATTAGAACGAGGCCAGAAGACATTTAGTCTTCTTCCTCTTCCTCAATCTTTCTTGGCTCTTTATAAGGGTTCTCTTCGCCGGCCCACTTGGCTTCGGCCGCCTGTTTGTTCATGGCGGCGGCGGTTTCAGGAATCTCATCCGGGATGAATTCGAGAGTTGGAACTAGGCGAATCGAAAGGTTGTGACCAACCTCGCGACGAATCACGCCACGGTTCTTCTCGATGATCTCAGCGGTTTGCTGCTTCTCTTTATCGGTGCCGTAAACGGTGAAAAAGATTTTGGCGTGCTGAAGGTCTGGAGTGACTTTGACATCGGTGATGGTGACGAAGCCTAGATCGGGGTCTTTTACCGCCCGCTCTAGTGCCTCGGCAACCAAAACTTTGATGCGCTCAGAAAGTTTTCTGGCTCTTGCTACGTCTACCATTTTTCAGATTCCTAGACGCGAGGCTTTTCGCGCATTTCGAAGGTCTCAATGATGTCCTCAAGCTCGAGGTCATTGAATCCAGAAAGGCCAATTCCACACTCGTAGTCAGTCTTGACTTCGGTTGCGTCATCCTTGAAGCGCTTTAGCGACTCGATCTTGACGTTGTCGACGATAACCTTGCCAGCGCGAAGAACGCGTGCCGAGGTGTTTCGCTTGATGGTGCCCGAACGAACGATCGAACCAGCAATGGTGCCGACCTTCGAAGACTTGAACAGTTCGCGAACCTCTGCGGTGCCGAGCTGGAACTCTTCGTATTCTGGCTTGAGCATGCCCTTGAGGGCCTTCTCAATGTCATCAAGCGCTGCGTAGATAACGGAGTATTGACGAATGTCGACACCCTCGCGGTCGGCGCGCTCTTTGGCCTTGTTGTCTGGCTTGACGTTGAATCCAATGATGATTGCGTTGTCGACAGTTGCCAGGTTGACGTCAGACTCGGTAATTGCACCAACACCACGGTGGATGATGCGCAACTGAACTGAGTCGTCGATCTCGATCTTGAGCAAGCTGTCTTCAAGAGCTTCAACCGCACCAGAAACGTCACCCTTGATGACCAAGTTGAGAGACTCAACCTTGCCGTCTTCGAGTGCCTTGGTGAAGTCTTCGAGGCTAATGCGCTTGCGGGTCTTAGCGAGCAATGCGTTGCGGTCGGCAGCTTCACGCTTTTCAGCGATCTGGCGGGCCTGACGCTCGTCGTCGGTGACCACGAAGGTGTCACCAGCGCGAGGCACAGACTGTAGACCTAGAACCTGAACCGGACGGCTTGGCTCTGCGATTTCAACGGCGTTGCCGTTTTCGTCGAACATTGCGCGAACGCGACCATGAGCCGCACCAGCAACGATTGAGTCTCCAACACGAAGTGTTCCGGACTGAACCAGAACGGTAGCAACCGAACCGCGACCCTTGTCAAGGTTGGCTTCGATGGCAACACCGCGGGCATCCTTGTTTGGGTTGGCGCGCATGTCTAGCGCGGCGTCTGCGGTTAGCAGCACTGCATCTAGAAGCTCAGGAACGCCCTTGCCGGTTAGAGCTGAGACGTCGACGAACATTACGTCACCGCCGTATTCTTCGGCTAGAAGGTTGAACTCGGTGAGCTGCTGACGAATCTTGGCAGGGTTTGCGCCCTCTTTATCGACCTTGTTTACAGCAACAACGATTGGAACGCCGGCCGACTGAGCGTGGTTCAACGCTTCAATGGTCTGAGGCATAACGCCGTCATCGGCTGCAACCACAAGGATGGCGAGGTCGGTGACCTGCGCACCACGAGCACGCATAGCGGTGAACGCCTCGTGACCTGGGGTGTCAATGAAGGTGATGGCGCGGTCGATGCCCTCGTGCTCAACGTGAACCTGGTAAGCACCGATGTGCTGGGTGATTCCACCAGCTTCTCCGGCAATAACGTTCGAGTTGCGGATGGTGTCAAGCAAACGAGTCTTACCGTGGTCAACGTGACCCATGACGGTAACGATTGGCGGACGAGCCACGAGGTCTTGCTCTTCATCCTCGTAGTCGGTGGAGATGTCAAGGCCGAAGCCCTCGAACAACTCGCGCTCTTCGTCTTCTGGAGAAACAACTTCGATCTTGTAACCGAGTTCTTCACCAAGAATCTGGAAGGTCTCTTCGTCTAGCGAAGCGGTAGCTGTTGCCATTTGTCCAAGGTGGAACAAAACGGTAATCAACTGACCAGCATTGCTATCAATCTTGTCTGCGAAGTCTTGAATAGAGGCTCCACGACGAAGGCGCACGACTGTGTTTCCGTCGCCGCGTGGAACTAATGCGCCACCCAATGATGGGGTGTTGCTGCGCTGTTCAAACTCTTCGCGCTTTGCACGCTTTGACTTGCGAGCCTTGCTCTGACCGCGAGCACCGCCCTTACCGAAAGCACCTGCGGTTCCGCCGCCAACGCCGCGACCGCGACCGCCAGCTGGGCCACCAGCCGGACGAGCAAAGCCGCCAGCACCTGGAGCGCCACCGGCACCTGGGGCACCGCCTGGACGCGGAGCACCTGAAAAACCACCTGGGCGAGCGCCACCGGCACCAGCCGGACGAGCGCCACCAGCACCAGCTGGACGTGCAGGACCGCCGGCACCAGCCGGACGAGGACCACCTGGGCGCGGTGCGCCTGGGCGACCCATGCCCTGTGATGGTGAGAACGGATTGTTGCCTGGACGGCTAACTGGGCGAGGAATGCCCATGCCCTGCGCCGAAGCGAACGGGTTGTTGCCCGGGCGAGGAATGCCTGGGGTTGAAGTTGCCGGCGTTGATGCTGGAGCTGTTGGTGCGCTTGCGGCCGGGGCCGAAGCACCAGGCTTTGCGGCACTTGCGGCTGAAGCCGGAGCGGCCGGAGCGGCTGCGGCCGGGGTGGCAGCTGAAACCGGAGCGGCTGGAGCGGCTGCAGCCGGTGCCGAAGCTGCGACAGGCGCAGCTGGTGCAGGTGCAGCAGGTGAGAACGGTGAAGCCGGGGCGGCTGGGCCAGCTGAAGGAACAACCGCTGGCGCTGCAATCGGCGCTGACACCGCAGCTGCAGGTGCAGCCGGAGCCTCAACCTTAGGAGCAGCCTTTGGGGCTTCTACCTTCGGAGTTGCGTTTGGGAAAGCATCGCGGAGCTTTTTAGCAACCGGTGGAGCGATCGTTGAAGATCCGCTCTTTACGAACTCGCCGAGTTCTTGAAGTTTGGCCAAAGCAACCTTGGAATCGATACCAAGTTCTTTAGCAATGTCGTACACGCGTGGTAGCGCCACTTTTGTTTCTCCTGTCTTGGGCCTTCCCTAGACAGGGCAGGCCATTAAAGCTGTTGGGTACTCATTTCGAGTTACTCATTTTTTTGCCAACATCGTTTCTGCCTGTTCTTTAGTGAAAATCAAACCCGTTGCGTTTGGTTGCCCCGAGAGTTTCAAGCCCCGCACAAAAGCGCGACGTGAAATTGCAAGCTCTAAGCAACCTTCTGACACATGAAGCCATGCTCCTCGACCAGCAATCACGCGGTCGTGGTCGAAACTCAAAACATTATTTTGAGAGACCACACGCAATAAATCTGCTTGATTTGCACGCTGGCGACAGCCAACGCAGGTTCTTATTGGTTCCATTCTAACCCCCTGCTCGAAGATTCGGCTAGGGCTAGTCGTCTTCTAGGATGCTGTCTGGCTGGATGTCGATCTTGGCGCCGGTTAGTTTTGCAGCCAGACGGGCGTTCTGCCCCTCCTTGCCGATGGCAAGCGATAGCTGAAAATCAGGAACCAAAACACGAACCGACTTAGTGGCTGCATCAAGCATGTAAGAGCTTGAAACCTGAGCTGGCGACAATGCCTGAGCCACAAAAGTTGGCAAATCATCGCTGTAGTCAACGATGTCAATCTTTTCGTCATTCAGTTCAGCCTGCACAGCTCGAACACGCTGACCCAGTTCGCCAATGCAAGAACCCTTGGCATTGATGCCGGCTTCGTGCGCGCGAACTGCAATCTTGGTGCGGTGGCCAGCTTCGCGGGCTAGCGAAACGATCTCGACAACGCCGCTGGCAATCTCAGGAACTTCAAGCGCGAACAACTTGCGAACCAGGCTTGGGTGGGTTCTAGAAACGGTTACCTGTGGGCCACGGGTGCCCATGTTGACTGCAGTCACATACACACGGATGCGCTTGCCGTGCGTGTAGTCCTCGCTCGGCACCTGCTCTTCAGGTGGCATCAATGCTTCGATGGTGCCTAGGTCGACATAAACCATGTACGACTTCTGGCCCTGCTGAATAACTCCGGCAACGATGTCGCCTTCTTTGCCCTTGAACTCGCCCAGCAAGTTCTCGTCGGAAAGCTCGCGAAGACGGTTGAAAATAACCTGCTTAGCCGCTCCGGCTGCAATTCGACCAAAGTTGTCGGGGGTGACAATTTCTTCGCCGGTGGTGTTGCCCTCTTCATCAAGAACAGGTGCATAAACATTCACGTGACCGGTGGTCTTGTTTAGTTCGGCACGGGCTTTATCTTCGTTGCCGACGTGCTTGTGATAGGCCGCAAGAATTGCAGCCTCGATGATTGAAACGAGCTCAGCGAAAGGAATTTCTTTCTCTCGCTCGAGGACCTTCAGTACGCTCAAATCGATGTCCATGAGACGCCTCCCGGGCCGATAGTTAGTTGTAAGAATGTTGCTTTGGAATTCACCCTATAAAGCCCTAGGTGAGTTCGTCTACAGCCAATTCTAGCTTGACCGCGCGACGTTCGCCCGATGCTCGATCCCAGAGGTCGACCTCGCCCTGCTCCAAACCCTTGCCGACAATGACAATGCTTGGCACTCCGATGAGCTCTGCATCGCCGAACTTGACACCTGGGCTCACCTTCAAACGGTCATCCAAGATCACTGTTTTGCCCTTGGCTTCGAGTTCAGCAGCAAGCTTTTCAGCGGTTTGGTAAACCAATTCATCCTTGCCGGCGGCAACAACATAAATGTCGGCAGGCGAAACTGCGCTCGGCCAAACAAGGCCCTTCTCGTCATGATTTGCCTCGGCCAAAACCGCAACCATGCGGGTTACGCCGATGCCGTAGGAGCCCATTGTGACGGTGACTAGTTTGCCGTTTTCGTCGAGAACCTTGAGGCCGAGGGCCTCGGCATACTTGCGACCAAGTTGAAATACGTGACCGATTTCGATGCCACGGGAGAGCTCGAGCGGACCAGAACCATCTGGGGCCTCATCGCCGGCACGAACCTCAGCAATGTCGGCAAGGCCATCGGCAAAGAAGTCGCGGCCCTTCACCAAATCGAAGACGTGCTTCTCTGATTCGTTGGCGCCGGTAATCCAGGCTGTTCCGTCAACCACACGAGGGTCAAGCAGGTAGCGAATCTTGCTGCTGCTCTCAAGGCCGAGAACCGCGGATGCTGAACCGTTAGAGTTCAGCGAAACCGGCCCAATGTAGCCCTTGATGAGTGCTGGGTTTTTAGCGAAATCTTCTTCAGTGGCAGTTTCTACTTCACTCGGAGAGAATGCTGCCTCGGCGCGCTTGGCGTCGACTTCGCGGTCACCCGGAATGCCCACTACAACCAGCGAGCGCTTGCCTTCCGGTGAAGTAAGAGCAAGAACCACGTTCTTCAGAGTGTCAGCTGCGCTCCAGGCTCGGCCATCGGCACGCTTAATTTCGGCGTTAGCAAGGTCAACCAAAGTTTTGATAGTCGAAGTGTTTGGAGATGGGTGCACCACGGCGGCCGGTTGCCCCGAGATTTCGATGGCGTCTGGCGCAACGGTAGCAACGGCTTCAACGTTGGCGGCATAGCCACCTGGCGAGCGCACGAAGGTATCTTCACCGATTGGGCTTGGTGACAAGAACTCCTCAGATGCTGAGCCGCCCATGGCTCCGGCGTCGGCCTTCACAATCACGTATTCCACACCGAGACGAGAGAAAATTCGCTCGTATGCGTCGCGCTGAGCTTGATAAGCCAATCGCAGGCCCTCATCGGTCACATCGAAGCTGTAAGCGTCTTTCATCACAAACTCACGGCCGCGAAGCAGGCCGGCACGCGGGCGGGCTTCATCGCGGTATTTGTTCTGAATTTGGTAGAGCGCCAACGGCAAGTCTTTATAGCTTGAGTAAAGATCTTTCACCAGCAGGGTGAACATTTCTTCGTGGGTCGGGGCTAGCAGGTAGTCGGTCTTCTTGCGGTCTTGGAGACGGAAAAGGTTGTCGCCGTATTCTGTCCAGCGGCCGGTTGCCTCAAATGGCTCGCGAGGCAAGAGGGCCGGAAAAAAGACTTCTTGGGCTCCGGCATTTGCCATTTCTTCGCGGATGACCTTTTCGATCTTCGCTTTTACGGCTAGGCCAAGTGGAAGCCAGGTGTAGAGGCCTGCACCCGCACGGCGAATGTAGCCAGCGCGAAGTAGGAGTTTGTGGCCGGCGACATCGGCTTCGGCAGGATCTTCACGAAGCGTGCGCAGGAAAAGGTTTGAAAGACGGATTGGCATAGACCCATGCTAGCGCCCCACCCAGATGACAGAGACTGCTAGCGCCTAGTTGAAGCGAATTAGGGCCGCGTCGCGCGGTGCTACTTCGATGGTGTCTAGCGGGGACAGCGCAAGCCTGGTAAAGACATCGAAGGCGGTTGAATGTGCCTCGAAGTGCGGTGCCAAACTGAACCGAACGGCTGAGTCCGATTTGTTCAGCAAGACGGCAGCTTCTCCGCCGTCTGACATTGGCTTGGCCCAAATGTCGGCGTTTTCAGTGTTCGAAATTCGTCGTCCCTGCGACCCACCCCAGTCTTGGTCGATTGCAATTACGCCGGGATGAATGAGCAGGTCGCGAACTTCATCCGACATGCGAGTGAGGTCGGTGCCGGCCATGAGTGGCGCGTTCAAGATGGCCCACATAAAGAAATGAGCTCGGTTTTCTGAACTGGTCAAACCGTGATTGCCAATTTGCAGCATGTCGGGGTCGTTCCATGAGCCTGGTTTTGAGAAGGGGTGAAGGTCTGTCTGGAGCTCGATAGTCCTAAGGATTGAATCCCAGCGGGCGAAGAGGTCGTCGGTGGTTCGCCAGAGTTGGGTGATTTCGGGGGCCCACTCATGAGGTTTGAAGAGCCCATATTCAGAAATGGAGAACACTATGTCTCGCCCCGAAGCCTTTAGCGCATTGGACATTTTGGTAAATGACTCGACTGCCAAAATTCCATCGTTTAGGTGGGCTCGGCACCAGTCATATTTGAGGTAATCAACGCCCCACTCGGCAAAGGCATCGGCGTCGATTTTTTCTTTGTCGATGCTGCCAAGGCCGTCGGCCACATAATCGTTGTATTGCTGGGCGCAGGTGAGAGAGCCAGGCACCGAATATATGCCGAACTTCAACCCCAGCGAGTGAACCTGATCGGCTAAAGCCGGGATGCCGCTTCTGAATCGGCGGGCGTGACCCTGAAGCCTGCCTCGATGGTCTCGCCGTGCATTTTGAAAGCCGTCGTCGAGAACTAAATATTCATAACCGGCCGCTAGCATTCCGGAGTCGACCATTGCCTGACCCTGAGCCAAAACAGTGTCCTCGGTCAGCTGGTCAAAATCTGGGTAGTCATTCGAATTGAGATTGACGTTCCAAGAGTTCCAGCCCATCGGTGGGCGCTGAGCGAGCATGGATTGGTGTTACTTGTCGGCTACTAGAACCTGAGGGCTGCCGAGTAGAGCTGGATCCATGGTGGCAGCCAGACGGTTTGCCTCTTCGATGAGGGTTGCCACGATTTCGCTTTCGGGAACAGTCTTGATGACCTCGCCCTTCACAAAAATTTGGCCCTTGCCGTTGCCAGAGGCAACACCGAGGTCTGCTTCGCGGGCCTCACCTGGGCCGTTTACAACGCAACCCATGACGGCAACACGAAGCGGCACGGTTAAGTGCTCGAGGCCGGCAGTTACATCGTTAGCCAAGGTATAAACGTCTACTTGGGCGCGACCACAGCTTGGGCAACTCACGATTTCAAGTTTGCGTGGGCGAAGGTTTAGCGACTCCAGAATCTGTGAACCGACCTTGATTTCTTCTACCGGTGGGGCTGAGAGAGAAACACGGATAGTGTCGCCGATGCCTCGTGACAGCAGAGCACCAAAAGCCACTGAAGACTTGATGGTTCCCTGAAAAGCTGGGCCGGCTTCGGTTACGCCAAGGTGAAGAGGCCAGTCGCCACGTTCGGAAAGAAGTTCGTAGGCCTTGACCATGATGACAGGGTCGTTGTGCTTGACCGAGATTTTGAAGTCGTGAAAATCGTGTTCCTCGAAGAGGCTGGCCTCCCAGATGGCCGATTCAACGAGTGCCTCTGGAGTTGCCTTGCCATATTTTTGCATTAGGCGCGGGTCGAGTGAACCGGCATTTACTCCGATGCGAATCGAGACGCCCGCTGCCTTGGCAGCCTTGGCAATCTCGCCAACTTTGTCGTCGAACTGGCGAATGTTGCCCGGGTTCACGCGAACAGCGCCGCAACCGGCATCGATGGCCTGAAAAACATATTTTGACTGAAAGTGAATGTCGGCAATAACCGGAATCTGGGACTTTCTCGCAATGAGATCGAGGCGGTCGGCGTCTTCTTGGGTTGGCACGGCAACGCGAACGATGTCACAGCCCGAGGCGGTGAGCTCTGCGATCTGCTGAAGAGTTGCGTTTACATCGGTGGTTGGCGTGGTGCACATCGACTGCACAGAAATTGGTGCGTCGCCTCCTACGGCAACTTTGCCAACCATTATTTGGCGGGTCTTGCGACGCGGGGTAATGGTTGCCGGTGGTGCCTTTGGAAGACCGAGGTTTGTAGCAGCCACTTATTTAGCTCTCTTTCGAATCGATGCTTCGATAATCATAAACAGCCAATCAGCTAGAAGGCGATTGGGTTGATGAAGTCGGCGGTAATTAGTAGCAAACTCATGCCAATCAAAAGAATGAAAACTGCCCAGGTTGCCGGCATTAGAAGTGCCGTGTCGGCCGGGCCCGGGTCTGGTTTTCTTAGAACCCGATAGGCGCCGCGCTTAATTGATTCGTAGACTCCGCCCGCTATGTGGCCGCCGTCTAAAGGCAACAGCGGAAGCATATTGAACGCAAAAAGAGCGAAATTGAGTGACGCGATAATCAGCAAGCCAGTTGAGGCTTTATCAATTAGTGAGGCTGATTCGGAGGAAGCAACTTCACCGGCAATCTGGCCGATTCCGACTACGGAGACAGCCCCGTTGGGATTTCTGGATTCACCGGTGAATGTTGAAACTGCAACGTCGGTTAATTGCTGCGGCAAAGTGAGAATCATGGCGCCCACTTGGGCAACGCCGCTGGCCGAAGCTTCTAGTGACGCACTTAACGGCACTGGCTGTCGTTCAGAGGCAAGAATCACGCCCAAGACCGGCTTAGGTACCAACACCGGCTGTCCTTCGGAGTCGACAATGACACTGCCGGACTTCGGGTCTACGTCTGGGCGGAGGGCCTCAACCGGTGTGATGCTCAGTTGGATCTCTTTGCCATCGCGAAGCAGCGTGAGTTCGGCGGCAACACCCGGGCTCAAGTCTTCGAGCAGGAGATTCCAGTTGGTCACCGAAACACCGCCGATAGCAATAATTTTGTCGCCTGGTTTGACTCCGGCGGCAAGTGCCGGAGAGGCTGGGTCGCTGGGGCCACAGGTGCTGTTAGGCGCAGTGGTTGCCGGCACGCACTCAGAAACTTCGGCCACTGTCATCGAGCGCTGAACCACACCAATGCCGGTCAGGGCAACTACCATCAAGACGGTTCCGAGGACCAAATTCATTAGTGGCCCGCCAAACATGATGGTGATGCGCTTGAGCACCGGCAACTGATAAAACTTGCGGTTTTGATCGCCTGGGCCAACCTGATCTTCGCCAGCCTCGCGAGCCGAGTTAATCATGTCGCCGAAGAAACCCTTGGGGCGCTTCTTGCCAGGTTTGGCAGGTGGATACATGCCAATCATGGTGATGTAGCCACCGAGCGGAATGGCCTTGACACCGTATTCGGTCTCGCCGCGCCTAAAGGAAAAAAGGGTCGGGCCGAAACCAATCATGTATTTGGGGACTTTGACGCCGAAAATTTTGGCCGGAATTAGGTGACCAAGCTCGTGCAGGCCGATTGAGAAGCCGATGCCGACGGCTACGGCCAAAATGCCGAGGATGTAAAGGAGGGTTTCAGTCACGAGTAAACAATAACTTCGACTGCTGACAATTGGCTGAACAGCATCTAGAAACTAGCAATCTGCTGGTCTGCTCTGGCCCTAGCCCAGGTTTCGGCAGCCAAGACAGATTCGAGCGACAACTCCCCCTCGGCTTGGTGCTCTTCAACAACTCGTTCAATCAATTCCACAATTTGTGTGAAGCCAATTCTTCCGTCGTGGAAGGCATCCACCGCTTGCTCGTTGGCAGCGTTGTAGACAGCTGGGTAGGTGAGCCCTGCGGTTCCAACCTGCCTTGCCAATCGAATGGCCCCAAAGACTGACTCATCCAATGGCTCAAAGGTCCAGGTGGCAGCCTTAGTCCAGTCGCAAGCCTCAGCAACGTTTGCTACCCGATGTGGCCAAGACATGCCCAAGGCAATTGGCAACTTCATGTTGGGCGGTGAGCACTGCGCCAAGACTGAACCATCGATGAATTCAACCATCGAGTGCACCACCGATTGGGCGTGAACCGTTACATC
>JBEDKW010000004.1:0-11053 GCA_041171945.1 Actinomycetota bacterium | reverse complement strand
TGGGGCCGAAGCCTGGACGCTGTCAAACACCGCCATCGGAACCAATGCAAAAACTGCAAGCAGGACCCCTGGATTTTGTGCGGCTGACACCGAGCCGGCACCCAGAAAACTGAGGCTAACCGTTGCTGTGATTGACAGAAGAGACAGAAGCGCCAAACCCAGACCCGTGGAGACTGAGCTCTTAGTAACGAGTGCTTTCAGTTTGGATTCGGATTCTTCTAAGTATGCTCGGCGACTAGCCACCCAATTGAAGGCCGTCAAGAGATCTAGGTGCTCAAGTAAATCAAGGCTCTGGTTGGCGAAATCAGCCCTGACGGGTGAGAGCTGAGCATCGCTGGATTTGCTGATGAGCCCTGCCAGCGGCATCGCAAGTGCGAAGGCCCCAACTAAACACAAAGCGAGGGCAAGCCCAGCACTCGGCAAGAGAAAACCCAAACCCAAAACCGCAATCACAGAGACAGCGACCGATTGAATCAATGGCGAGAGCAGCACCCGTAGCGGCAGGTTCTGAAGTTCGTCCACGTCTCCGACGACTCTAGACATGATTTGCCCGCGACCCTCAACGCTGAGCCCGGCCGGGGCGAAGGGAATTAATTTGGCGAGAATCTTTGGTCTTTGTTGAGCCAACATTCGGAATGAGGAATCGTGGAGGAGAACCCTCTCGGCGTATCTAAATGAGGCACGGCCAAGGGCAAACCCTCGAACCCCAACCACTGCAATGCTCAAATACATAACTGGGGGTTGCTCTGATGCCCGCGAAATAAGCCAGGCCGAGGTTGCCAAAAGAGCCACGCCGGAAAGACCCTGCAACACACTCACTAGGAGCCCAAGGCGAAAACCAAAAGACTTTGGCAAACCCAACTTCAATAACCTAAGCAACGCGCACATCCTCAACTAGGTCAGCAGCTTTAATGAGCGCCTGTTGATGCGAAATGGCAACCACTGTACGGCCCTCTTTTGCAAGGAACTTCAGTGCAGCAATAACCTTCGTCGCCCGAGCTTCATCAAGTGCTGAAATGGGTTCGTCGAGAAGCAGCATCTGGGTATTTTTAGTGAGCGCCCGATAAAAGGTTCTGGCCAGGGCAACTCGTTGCGCTTGCCCACCTGAGATGCTGGCACCGGCCACCCCAACCGATACTTCAAGTGAGAGATCATCCAGTGCAGCCATTTGAATCGACTGACTCAGCGCATGTTGATCTACTACATCTGGGCCAACAATATTCTCTTGCACCGACCCCAAGAAGAGCCCGGACGATTGAGGAAGCCATGAAATTTTGGCTCGCTCAGCAGCAGCCTCGAGAGAGTCTCCATCCGTGTCGAAAGAGAGAAGTTGCCTAAAAATAGTTGACTTGCCTGCGCCGGAGGGACCAGTCAGAACCGTTAGGTGGCCTGATGTGAACTGACGCTTGTCTGTAGTTGTCGCCACTTTGGTAGACCTTTGAATAGCAGCCTCATCGATGATGTTCAGCACGCCCTGCGAAGCCGTCAGCCCTTCGGAAGCAGCGTGAAAGTGCGCGCCAACCTGGCGTATCGGCAAATAAGCCTCGGGAGCAAGAATCAGCACGTATAGGCCGATGAACAATCCCATCGACCCATCGACAAGTCGCAGACCGATTGAGACGGCGATAAGTGCCACCGAGACCGAGCCGGCTAACTCCAACGCAAACCCAGACAAAAAGGAGATGCGAAGAACTTTCATGGTTTTCGAACGGTGCTGCTCGCTGACCTGGTCCATGATTTCGACCTGGGAATGCGCTCGTCTAAACACCCTGAGAGTTGTTAACCCGCGAAGGACCTCCAGAAAGTGTGAGCTCAAACGATTGAGCGAGTCGAGTTGCGCCTGTTGCACTGCGCTTGTTGCCCAGCCAATCAACATCATAAATATTGGAATTAGAGGAAGCGTGAGTATGAGCACCACGCCACTCAGCGGGTCCGCCAGCCAAATAAGCAATACGAACACCGGCGTAATCAAAGCGGTGTAAACCAACTGGGGTAGGTACTTCGAGAAATAAGGATCGATCGCTTCGAGCCCAGAAGTAGCCAGAATATTGACCTCAGCCATTTTTTTGCGGGCTAACCAGGCTGGCCCGAGCTGCGTGATTGCGTCAAATAATTTGCCACGAAGTTCTATTTTCACGGCGTTAGCAGCACGCTGCGCTAAGAGTTCTTGAAGCCAGATGATGGCGGCCTTTATGCCACCGGCAAACAACACCCAAATAAGCGCGGATATTGCTGATTGCACAGTTGCCTGCTCAACAAAAACCTGAGTAATGAACCAAGAAAGTTGCCAGGCGATAACGATGGTTGCAGAACTTCCAAGTGCGGCAAGAGCGACCACGCTGGAAATGAACCAGCGGGCCGCTCTTGCTTCACGAAGCAGTCTGGGGTCTATAGGTTTGATAAAACGAACCTACCCCTTCGGGCTAGTGCGAGCCAACCGGGATCGACTTTCGGCTGACTCGGTTTCGGAACACCCAGTAAGTCCAACCCTGGTAGGTGAGGACTAGTGGGATCATAATGACGGCTACCCAAGTCATCACTGTCAAGGTGTATTGACTAGATGAAGCGTTTTCGATTGTCAGGCTGAAGGCCGCATCGGTGCTTGATGGAAAGACGTTTGGGAATAGCGCGGCGAACAAGCTGCCAACCGCGGTCACGATGGTAAGCACTAGAAGACTGAAGGCAATGCCCTCTCGCTTGAAGTAGTTAGCCACTAGACCGGCTATCAAACTGACGGCAGCAAGGGCCGAGAGAATGAAGCCCAGAACACTGAAGTTTGCAATCAGAGTCCAAACCAAGAAGGTAGCAGCCAGAACTGTTGCACCGATGCCTACCTTGGTAGCTAGAGCGCGAGCGCGTTCCTTGATGTCGCCATCGGTCTTCAATGTGATGAACACCAATCCATGGGTCCAGAACAGGGTCAGAGTTACCAGCCCACCGAGCAACCCGTAAGGGTTTAGAAGCGTGAAGATGGTTCCGGTGTAGACGTGGTCTGCATTTAGTGGCACACCCTGAACGATGTTCGCAAATGCAACACCCCACAACAGTGCCGGCAATGCTGAACCGATGACAATCATCCAGTCGAAGGTTGCCTTCCAACGTTCAACATTTGCTCCGATGGTGTGACCCTTGCCACGATATTCAAAGGCCACTCCTCTAACGATGAGGGCCAAGAGAATTAGTAGCAGTGGAAGGTAGAAGCCACTGAACAGCGATGCATACCACTCTGGGAAAGCAGCGAACAAGCTTGCGCCCGCCACGATAACCCAGGTTTCGTTTAGGTCCCAAACCGGACCAATGGTGTTGATTAGAACGCGGCGATCGGTGTCATCTTTGCCCAGGAAGGGCAGTGACATGCCAACACCGAAGTCGAATCCATCGAGCACAAAGTAGCCGATGAATAAGAAACCGACGATGAGGAACCAGATTTCATTGAGTTGCATTTTCTTTTTCTCCTATCGATTTCTAGTAAGCCACGGTGAGTTTGTCGGCTTCGTCATCAGACTTGACCTCAATCTCTTCGACACCCTTTTGGGCGGCGGCCAACAACAACTTCATTTCAACCACTGCAAGCACGCCGTAAATGGCGGTGAAGGCAATGAGCGAAATCAAAACATCAACGCCATTGATTCCAGGCGATACGGCATCCGAGGTTTTCATTAGCTTGAACACAATCCAAGGCTGACGACCCATTTCGGTAAACATCCAACCGAGCGAGATACCAAGGACCGGAATCGGAGCCGACCAGATGGCGACGTTCCATGCCCACTTAGGCAAGTTCAGGTTGCCCTTGCGGGTCAAGAACAAGCCAACGGCGGCGATGATCATGGATAGGAAGCCGAGGCCCATCATCCAACGGAACGCCCAGTAGGTGATCCAGATAACCGGCATGTAGTCGCCTGGACCGTAAGCGGCTAGGTACTGTGCCTGAAGGTCATTGAGGCCTTCAACTTCACCATCGAAGGTGTGGGTTGATAGAAACGACAGCAGGTTAGGCACTGTGATTGAGAACAACTCAGATTTGCCATCCGGGGTGCCCAGAGTGAAAAGAGAGAAGGCTGCAGGAGATGCGGTGTTGTAAAGCGCCTCGGCTGCCGCCATTTTCATTGGCTGGGTCTGCACCATGGCAAGACCAAGGCCGTCGCCCGAAATAATAGTTCCCAGGCCGCCGGCCAATACTGTCCAGAGGCCAAGCTTCAACGAGGTTTGCATGGCTGCAACAGACTGGCGACGCTTTAGGTGATATGCCGATACCGATGCAATAACTGCACCAGCAAACATGATTGATGCCGTGATGGTGTGCGGAAACTGGTTGAGCGCGACAACGTTTGTCAGCACTGCTCCAATGTCGGTTAGTTCAGCGCGGTTCTTTGCCTCATTAATTTCGAAACCGACTGGGTTCTGCATGAATGCGTTGGCAGCAAGGATGAAATAGGCCGACATCCAGACACCGAGAGTGGTTGCCCAGATAGTCGCGAGGTGAACCTTTTTTGGAAGGCGGTCCCAGCCAAAGATCCAGAGACCAATGAAAGTTGCTTCAAAGAAGAAGGCCAGCAGACCTTCCATGGCAAGTGGAGCGCCGAACACGTCGCCGACGAATCGTGAGTAGTCAGACCAGTTCATTCCGAACTGGAACTCCTGCACAATGCCGGTGACTAGACCCATTGCGAAGTTGATCAAGAAGATTTTGCCAAAGAGTTTGGTTAGCTTCAGAAACTTCTCATCCCCAGTGCGAACCCAAACGGTCTGCATAATCGCGACCAGCAAAACCATACCGATGGTTAGTGGCACGAATAGGAAGTGATAAACGGTGGTTAGGCCGAACTGCCAGCGTGAAAGGTCAAGCGGGCTTAGTTCGGTTAGCAGTGCTACTGCTGCGTGCATGTCGATCCCCTTTTCTGGATGGAAAATCCAGTCCATCCATAATCATTTGTATCCTAACGACTTTTTAATATCCAGTAAGGGTCCCCTAACAAGTGAGGACTGAGGCAGGATTGAGTTATGAATGAAATCCTTGATTGGCTTTTAGCCACGGTTCAAAGCGTTGACCCAGCGCTTAGAAACCTATTGGCTGGCCTTGCCATCATGCTCGAGACCTCGCTTTTTATTGGTCTCGTAATCCCTGGCGACACCGTTGTCTTGGTTGCCTCCACCGGCGTGTCAGATCTACCGGATTTCTTCTTTTTACTTGGAGCAGTGCTTCTTGGTTCGCTACTTGGCGAAACCTTCGGATTCTGGATTGGCAGACTCTTTGGAGAGCGCATCCGTGCCAGCAAGCTGGGCCAACGAATCGGTGAAAAGAACTGGATAGTCGCCGATGCGTTCGTCGAAAAACGCGGCGGCATAGCAGTTGCCATCTCGCGCTTCTTGCCAGTTTTGCACTCGTTGGTTCCAGTGACTGCCGGCATGTCACGAATGCGCTACCGCGAGTTTATTTCTTGGACCATCGGCGCCTGCGCGCTATGGGCCAGCGCCTATGTTGGCGTGGGCTACCTTGCTAGATCAACCTACGAGCAGATTGCCGGCAACCTCAAGTGGGGCGGCTTCGCTTTTATAGCAATCATCATTATTTTCATGATCATTGTGCACTTTGGTAAACAGCGCCTAGCAATTGCGGCCGAGAAGATGATTGACGAGACTAAATAATGTGCGGTCGTTTTGTAGTGGCTAAAACCGTCGGCGAAATCATGACAATTTTTGAAGCTGACGAAATTGTTGGCGAGGTTCCAGGCGTAAGTTACAACATCGCCCCTACCCAGCAGATTGCCATAATCGTTGACCGCGCATTTGAAAAAGACGACCAGGGTGCGCCGGTCGGCGAATTGAGCAGAGAACTTCACTCGGCTCGCTGGGGTTTGGTGCCGCGATGGGCAAAAAGCCCAACCGAGGGCTCTCCCCTGATCAACGGTCGCATCGAAACCATTCTCGAGAAACCGTCATTCAAAGACTCGGTAATTCGTCGCCGATGCGTCATTCCGGCCTCCGGCTACTACGAGTGGCAGGTTGCCGCCGACGGCACCAAACAGCCTTTTTACATAAGCGCTGGCCCGGATGGAATGTTTGCACTTGCCGGACTCTATGAGTGGTGGGCCGACCCCTCGAAGCCGGCCGGTGACCCCAAGCGCTGGTTGCTTTCAGCCACCACGCTAACCAAGGACAGCTGCTCTGACCTGGCTCACATCCATGACCGCAATCCGGTTCTGCTTTCTCCTGAAACCTTTGAAGCTTGGCTAGACCCCCACATTGAAGGCGATGCCGACCTGCTGGAGGCCGTTTCGATGGAATCTGACACAGTCGCCAGCGAAGCCCTGTTTTATGCGGTTGACAGCGCTGTGGGCACGGTTAGCAATAACGGCCCCCAGCTAATTCGCCCAATCAACTAAGACCCACTCCCCCTCGCAAAACCCTCAAGTGGGTCATTTTTGACACGCCCGGGTTGCCGCGACACACCCCATTAATTTGAATTGTCAGCCCCCTTTCATACACTCTTAACATTCGAACAAGTGTTCGAAGAATGTTTTGCTTGATTTTTGTCGAAGCGTTCAAAAGAGAGGGGCCGGCAATGCTGCGGGTTGATGAAAAGGTTGCGGTTGCGGTGAACCAAGGTGGCGAACCAATCGGGTTTAGTTGGCGAGGCGGAAACTATTTGGTTAGCGCCAAGCCAGTGCGCTGGTTTGCTAGGCGCGAATGGTGGATAGAGGCTGCTCGGGTTCAACGCGGCATTGGCGCCGGGGTTCTAGAGGTCGAAATGTGGCGCCTTCAAGCCTCTTCAAGTAAGGCTGCCTCAGAGGCAGAGGCACCCAGATTTCAATATGAACTAGTGCACACCACAGAGAATAACCTCTGGAAGCTAGTTCGGGTCTACAGCTAGAAGGCCCGAGGCGATGCAATGAAAGGTTTTACGCACCTAAACGTGGCTTCGGCCTTTTCGGGGCACTACGGAGTGACCAGACCCGAACTAATGGTTGAGGCTGTTGCCTCGGCCGGCGTTGAAGCACTCGCTATAACCGATAGAGACGGCCTCTATGGGGCCATCAAACACATCGGCGCTTGTCTTCAACTCAAAGTTGCCCCCATTGTCGGAGTGAGCCTTGCGGTTCTTGCCGATGACGCCAGTGAATTGGCCCGCTGCGTGGTGCTGGCTCACGGCAACAATAAGGGCCTGGGTTGGGCAAAATTATGCGCCATTGTTTCGGCAGCGCACGCTGGCCGCACCGCCACCGGCGCGGGCAAAAAGGCCATCGGCATCAAACTCAACCACCTTGCCAACCTGCTCTCAGAAGAGGGTGGCTGCACGGTTTTGCTAGGTCCAAATAGCAACGTAGGCCAGCTGGTCTTAGCTGGCAAAAAGTTCGAGGCCGAAACGGCGCTTAGGCAGTGGCAAGAGTTGTTTGTGCTTCCCGGCACTCTCGCAATCGAGATCGTTAGCCACATCACCGAACCAGGCACTGAATATTCCACCTCTCAAGCCAGCCGAATGCTGCAACTGGCCGATGCCCTTGAGGTTCCAGCTGTTCTTACCAACGCGGTGCGCTATCTATCTCCTGACGATGCACTAACCGCCGATATTTTAGATTCAGCCAGACACCTAGAGCCACTGGGCTTATTCAAACCTCAACCAAATGCTCAGGCTTGGCTAAAACCCACCGAACTAATGCACAAACTTGCTCTCGAAATCACCGAAGATAAAAGCCGAGCGCTAGCGCTTCTTGAAACAACGGCAAAACTAAGCAATCGCTGCAGACTCGACCCTCCTAACGATTGCAGCTGGGGTAAACCAAAGACCCCAGAGAAAAGCGCCCTCGGAATCGAAGGCAACCCATTTGAGGTGCTCTGGCAAAAAGCGCACTCAGGAATCGATCGCTTTTATCGAGACGCCGGCGAGTCAACCCTGAACCAAGTGAGGCATCGCCTCGGCCAAGAGCTCATCACCATAAACAAGCTCGGCTTCGCCACCTATTTTCTAACCGTTGCCGATGTCGCCCAAATGATTCGAGACATGGGCATTCGAAGCCAAGCCAGAGGCTCTGGTGCTGGTTCGCTCACCAACTACCTACTCGGCATCAGTGGCGTAGACCCAATTGAGCACCAGTTGCTGTTTGAGCGCTTTCTAAGCACCGAGCGCTCTACCCTGCCCGATATAGACATCGATGTGGAATCGGCCAGAAGACACGACATTTATCGTGCGATTTTCAAGCGCTACGGCAGCAACCGAGTCACACTGCTCTCGATGCAATCAACTTATCGAGGCCGAGGCGCAATGCGAGACTCAGGATTGGCTCTGGGGCTAGAAGACGACCAAATCGACGAAATCGCCAAAAACATGTGGCGTTTCAGCGCCAGAAACTTTCGCGGCGCAATGGAGAGCAAACCCGAACTCGCCAAGTTTGCCGAAGCGGTAGAAACAGACCGCCGCATGAACCTACTGGTAGACATCACCGAACGCCTAGACCGACTGCCTAGGCACATATCCATGCACCCCTGCGGAGTCATTTTGGGAGACACCACGTTGCTTGGCATAACCCCGGTAGAGCCAAGCGGTGCAGGTTTGCCGATGAGTCAATTCGACAAAGACGACATGGATCCAATGGGTCTTTTGAAGCTCGATGTTCTCGGGGTTCGAATGCAAAGCACCATGGCCTACGCGGTTCAAGAAATCGAGCGGGTGCAGGGCAAAAAAATCGACCTCGATGGGGTGCCGAGAGACGATCCAGCAACCTTCAAAGCCATTCGCACCACAAACACCCTCGGCATCTTCCAAATTGAAAGCCCTGGGCAAAGAGAGCTAACCGGCAAGCACCAGCCAACCGAATTCAACGACCTCACCATCCAAATTTCGCTTTTCAGACCCGGCCCAATGAAGGGCAACATGATTGCCCCCTACCTAGACCGGCGGCACGGCTTTGCCAAGCCCGAATATATTCACCCCGACCTCGAACCAATTCTTCGAGAGACCTGGGGAATAGTGATTTTTCACGAGCACGTTCTTCGCATCCTTAACACGATGACCGGCTGCGGCTTAGCCAAAGCCGATGAAATGCGCAGGTCACTGGAGAACCCGAGAAAGGCCCCGACGGTTCAAAAGTTCTTCAGAGAGGCAACTGCCAAGCGAGGCTATTCACCAGAGGTAATAAATCAGGTCTGGGGCATCCTTGAGGGCTTTGGCAGCTTCGGTTTCTGCAAGGCCCACGGGGCCGCCTTTGCCCTCCCCACCTACCAAAGCGCTTGGCTCAAGACCCACTACCCAACAGAGTTCATGGCTGGGCTTTTCACCCACGACCCAGGCATGTATCCAAGAAGGCTGTTGCTTTCAGAAGCAAGAAGGCTCGGAGTCAAACTGCTGCCAATCGACGTAAATAAATCAACCGCCGAATATCGAGTAGAAACAACCTCACGCAAGACGCTCGATCCAAGTGAATCAGTCACCGGCGTTCGAATGGCCCTAACCGACGTGCAATCAATTAGTGAAGCCGAGGTTGCCCGTATTATTGCCGAGCAGCCTTTTGAGAACATTGGCGATTTCTACTTGCGGGCAAAACCAACTCGCAGAACACTAGAGAGCCTTGCCCTCATCGGAGGCCTAGATAGTTTGGCATCAGATGCGACCAGAGGAGATGTGCTGGCTAGAGTTCGGCAGCTCAACGCAGTAAAAAACAGACCACCCTCAGAAGCAAATCAGCCAACCCTAGATTTCAGTGTGCGCGAGCAAATGCCAACCGGAAATGCCGAGATGAGCACTGCCGAGAAAGTTAGCAACGAACTGGCGGTATTGAAAATGGATGTCAGCGAACACATCCTCGAGATGTACCGACCAATGCTCGACGAAATGGGGGTGCTTCGCTCAGACGAACTGGTGTCACTCAGAAGCAAAACTGACATCTTGGTGGCTGGCATTCGAGTGGCAACCCAAACCCCGCCGATGCGCTCTGGCAAGCGAGTGGTTTTTATCACCCTAGACGACGGCTCTGGCTGCAGCGACAGCACGTTCTTCGACGAAGCCCAATCTCGTTGCAGCCACATTTTGTTCAACAACAGACTTCTTCTGATTGCCGGCAAAACTAGAAGAACCGGGGTTCGAGGGGTTTCGATTATGGCTGAAAACGCCTGGGATCTTCGAGAACTCTGGAGTCAGTGGCAACAAAAGAAAAAACCCTTGGCTAGTTGACCAATCGGCCAACCCACCAAGGGTTTTATCGAAGCGAAAAAGATTTAGTCTTGGTTGAAAATCGATAGCAAGCGAAGAATTTCAACGTAGAGCCAAATAAGCGAGGCGGTTAGGCCGAAGGCTGCACGCCACTCGTTTTCAACCGGAAGACCCTCACGAGAACCAACAACGATGGCCTCAAAGTCTAGGTTGAGGGTGAATGCTGCTAGAGCAACACCAGCAAGAGCGATTAGCCAGCCAAAGCCGGTGCCGTAGGCCCCAGCTGAGTTGGTGAACAGGCCAACGCCAAGGTTGATTAGCGCGAACCCCATGTAGCCCATGAGGGCGAAAGTCATCACTCTGGTAAAACGAGCATTTACCTTGATCCAGCCAAAACGGTAGGCAGCAAACATTGCGCCGGCGGTAGACAAAGTCGCTAGAACAGCGTTCTGAGCGATGCCTGGATACATTGCCTCAAAGACGCTGGTGATGCCACCAAGAAAAACACCCTGTGCGGCGGCGTAGGCCACGATAACTCCTGGGCGAACCTTCTTTGAGAAAGTTGCCCAAAGGCCCAAGCCCAGCCCAACCAGCATCGCCGGGAACAGCAGCGCGGTCAACCCGAAGAACCAGGTGGCACCTGCTGTGGCAAGAAGAACAATGAACAGGCCAACCACTTTTGCCGCAGTGCCCTCAACGGTCATCTTGCGGTTAGAAGTGATCTTGGCAAACTCGGCGTCTACGGCCGCTTGAGAAACCTCAAGTCGGGCCTGCTCTACGCCGGTCTGCAATGCGCGGTTGAATACGGGGTTGTGTGAGATAGCCATAGGGAGATGTTAAGCGAGATTTCTGTGTATTTGCTGAATGTGCTTCATAACAATTTCGTGCCCACCCGGGTGCATCATCAAC
>JBEDKW010000003.1:0-10714 GCA_041171945.1 Actinomycetota bacterium | reverse complement strand
GCCCCACCGTCGCTGCATGACTGCCAGTCTGCCCAGATGAGGGCAACTGCGCCCGGCTGCTCATCGGCTAGCTCAAGATCGGCCGGCAGAATCGCGCGAACGTTTTCTGGGTCGGTTAGGTACTCGATAGTTAGCAGTGTGCCCGAGTAATACCAGGGCATGTTTGGCACCAAGGAGCTCTTGCCGGTTGGAGTTAGGGGTGCGATGAAGCCTTTTAGTTCAGTCATGTGTCTAGCCTAACCAATCATTCGGATACGAATAAACACACATGTTTCGGGTTTATAACGATTCGGAAAATTCCTCTAGAAACGGGCTGTAGAACTTGAAGTATTCGAGATCCTTAGCCAAAGTTAGACCCAAGTCATTCGGATATGAATGACTTTCGCGCTCATTGAGGAGACCCTGATGTCATCAGATCAAACTTCTGAGAAGTCTTTGAAAAAAGGCAAACTCGGAGTTCTAGGAATTGTATTTTTCGTGGTGGCTGCATCTGCGCCCCTAGTTGGAATGACTGGCGCTGTGCCAGTTGCCATGCTTGCCGGAAATGGTGCTGCTGCACCAGGCGCTTACCTCGCGGTAGGTCTAACACTTCTTTTGTTCAGCGTTGGCTATAACGCAATGAGCAACAAGGTCACCAACACCGGAGCATTTTTCGCTTACGTAGGTCGTGGCCTCGGAACCAACATGGGTGTGGCTTCGGCTTTCGCCTCAATCGTTGGCTACATCACCATTCAGCTAGCAATCTACGGTTTCTTCGGTGCCGTTCTCGGGGGCCAAATGGCTGCTCTTGGTCTAGACCTTCCTTGGTACGCGTGGAGCTTGCTTGCTTGGGCTCTCGTCACCGTGCTTTCGCTTCTCAGCGTTGAGGTTGGTGCCAAGGTTCTCGGTGTCTTGATGATTGCCGAAGTTCTTTCGCTATTCGTCACAGCAATTGCCATCTTGGCTAACGGCGGCCCTGAGGGCTGGAACTTCCAGGCTTCATTCGCCCCAGACCAAATCTTCGCCGGTGGTTTTGCCGGTGGTGCCGGAATCGCGATCGCCTTCGCTTTTGCTTCATTCATCGGCTTCGAGGCCACCGCAATCTACGGTGAAGAATCAATCAACCCGAAGCGCACCGTTCCTCGCGCAACCTACTGGGCAATCGGTCTAATCACCGGCCTCTTTGCCATCACCTCATTTGCAATGGTCACCGGCATGGGTGCCACCAAGATCTTCGATGAGGTAATCGCTCGCTCATCGATCGAAGGTGTTCCTTTGGCTGACCCAGCTGCAGTTCTGTTCTCACTGACTGACCAATACGTTGGTTCATGGATGGTTCAGGTCATGTCGATCCTTGTTATCTCGAGCCTCTTCGCTGGGCTACTTGCCTTCCAGAACGCAACCGGTCGCTACTTCTACGCGATGGGTCGCGGCGGAGTTTTGCCTAAGGCATTCGGCACCACAAACGCCAAGGGAGCGCCTCGCAACGGCGTTCTGCTTACCTCTGTACTTGCCTTCGTGGTTATCGTGATTTTCGCGGTAGCAGCTCTAGACCCAGTTCTGAACCTCTTCTTCTGGATGAGCGCAATCACGGCAATCGCCATCATCTTCGTTGAGATCTTGGTCAGCATTGCAGTTGTTGCCCACTTCATTAGAGAAGGCGGCGAGAACGTCTGGCGTTCAAAGATTGCCCCAATTGTTGCAGCACTCGGATTGGCTGGCGGTCTCTACCTATTGATGAGCCGCTTCAACCTGTTGGCCGGCACAGTGCCAGAGGGCGTTGACCCATCGTTGCCAGAAAGCGCTTGGCAGTTGAGCGGCCTTGGTTGGGGTTTGATTCTTACCCCATTCATCGCGGCTGCAATTGGCTACATCGTGGCCATGATCAACAAGAAGGAAAACGCCAACCTAGTGAAAGACATTCTTTCCTAAAAATCACTACTTAGACGTGGCTCGGTCTTGCGACCGGGCCACTTCTTTTTAAGCGGCCTTTAGGCTGTCACCCATGTTGATGCCGAAGATTCAATTTTTAGGTGCCGCTGGCACAGTCACTGGCAGCCGGTTCTTGCTCTCCTGTGGCGAGACCAAAGTGATGGTGGATGCCGGCCTTTTTCAGGGGCTCAAAGAACTGCGGCTCAAAAACTGGAATTCGCTGTCAATAAATCCAGCAGAAATAGACGCCGTCATATTGAC
This sequence comes from Actinomycetota bacterium, assembly GCA_041171945.1. Classification (GTDB taxonomy): domain Bacteria; phylum Actinomycetota; class Actinomycetes; order Actinomycetales; family Microbacteriaceae; genus Rhodoluna. The sequence continues at coordinate 8,542 of JBEDKW010000003.1, read as the reverse complement.
GCACGCTCACTTAGACCACTGTGGATATCTTCCTCGGCTTACTAAAGACGGTTTCCGAGGAAAAATTCATGCAACCGAATACACCGGTGCTCTAGCAGACGTGATTCTTCGAGACTCGGCGAGAATTCAGACCGAGGACGCAAAGTACGCGGCCCGAAAGGGCTTTTCCAAGCACAACCCACCGCTTCCGCTCTATACCGAGGCCGATGCCGAAAAGGCAATCTCCCTCTTTGTGGCCGAACCCTTTCATCAGCGCATCGAAGTGGCTGAACAAACCTTTGTCACTTTTTACCCTTCGGGGCACATCCTCGGGGCTGCGTTTGTCGAGGTTGAGTTTTTTGGCAAGAGGTTGCTGTTCACCGGAGACATGGGTCGATCGCAGCACCCGCTTTTGATTAGCCCCGATTCCGTACCTTCGGGACATTTTGATGCCATCGTCACAGAGTCCACCTACGGTGACCGAGAGCACGTTCCGGCGACAACTGACTTTCAAGATGCAATAAATCGAACCTTAGACCGGGGCGGGTCGGTACTAATCCCAGCTTTTGCAGTAGACCGCACCGAGGTCATCTTGATTGAGTTGCGAGAGTTGATGGAGACGGGCAAAATTCGTCGAGTGCCAATTTATGCAGACTCGCCGATGGCCCTCAAGGCACTCTATTTTTACCGCCTTGCCATCGATGAGGGTTCGCCGGAGATTAGGCCAGAGATTAGTGAGACCTGGAGGGGCAGAGACCCTTTTGACCCAGGCACTTTAGTGGAGCTAGTCACAGTGGACGAGTCTAAAACCGTCAACAATCCACTCAGCCCCTGCATCATTATTTCGGCTTCGGGCATGGGAACCGGGGGTCGAGTTGTGCATCACCTGAGGGACATGCTTACCAACCCTCTGCACACCATCGTGATGGTCGGTTTTCAGGCTATGGGCACTCGCGGTCGAAGATTGGTTGATGGCGAGCCAGAAGTGAAGATGCACGGAGTGATGGTTCCGGTTCGAGCCGACATAGAACAGATTCCCTCATTTTCTGTGCATGCCGATGCCGACGAACTGATCGCTTGGCTCAAAACCGCCAGTGAGGCTCCATCTCAGGTTTTGGTGGTGCACGGTGAGGCAGGTGCCGCCGATGTGTTCAGCAACAGAATTAGATCTGAACTGCGATGGCCTAGCCATGCGCCCTTCGACGGCGAGGCAGTTGAACTGTAGGTCGGCCTGCCTTTAACCTTGAAAGCATGTACTGGTTTTCAAAGCGCATTCGTCTGGCAATTCTTGCCCCGGCGATTATTTTGGCGCTCGCCGCTGGCCCAGCCGTTGCTGCTCCAACTCCGAGCCCTTCGCCAACTCAGTCACCAACTCAGTCACCAACTCAGTCACCAACCCCCTCGGCAACACTTGCTGCCACACCGGCCGCGCCCTGCAGCGCTGCCTCGGCTCTCGGCCAAAAGGCGCTCGGGCAGTTCTATGGCTACGTAATTGATACCGCCACCGGCAAGGTCTTGCTCGACACTCGCGGTTCACAGTCAACCCCATCGGCCTCAGTGTTGAAAGTGCTCACTGTTGCCGCGGCCCTCGATACCTTGCCAGCTGACTACCGAGCCACCACCAAGGTTTTTACTGTTCCCTCTGCACCAGGAACCCTGATTTTGCAGGGTGGTGGAGACCACACGCTTTCGCGCATGACTGGCGACAGTTTCACGACCTATTCCAACGCTGCGAGATTAGAGACCCTGGCGGCTCAGGTTCTGGCAGCCTGGACACTCGACACCCCGGTGACCAAGATCATCCTTGATCAAAACTTTTTCACTGGTGCGTCTTACACGAGCGCCTGGAAACTCTCTGATCGAACCAATGGCTACATTTCACACATCACCGGCCTGCAAATCGACAGCGATCGTGCCAACCCAGATCTAACTTCGAAGGCCTACAGCGGCTATCGCAGCACCAACCCGGTAAACCAAACCGGCAAGTTCTTTAAAGAATCGCTGCAGGGTTTAGCCGATGACGCGGCCCTGGGAGTCGGCCGAACTCCCGCAAGCGCAGTGCTCTTGACTTCTGTTTCGAGCGCACCGATTGGCACTTGGCTGGAGCATGCCATTAGCGTCTCTGACAACACCGAAACTGAATTCATCGCACGGCACGCTGCCAAGGCGGCTGGGCTGCCTCCCAGATTCGAGTCGATTCAGCCTTTGGTTACGAGAACTTTGACCAAGCTGGGCATCGATTCAACCGGCATGGTCATGAAAGATGGCTCAGGTTTAGCGCAGGCTAATCGGGTTACCCCGAAGTTGATTGCCGAACTGCTCGCTAAATCGGCAGTAGACACCGGCCCGCTGGCAAACCTTGCCACTTACCTGCCGGTCGCTGGTCGTTCGGGAACATTAGCCACAAGGTTCACCGGCAAAAACTCTGCGGCTCGAACCTTCGTGACCGGCAAGTCCGGCTACATCCCAGGCCTGTATAGCCTGGCAGGCATCATTAAGGCCAAAGACGGCAGTCGCCTTTCCTATGCAATTTTCGCTCGCTCGGCAACCGGCAAAAGCGTGGGTTACGCAGCGCGCGGTGCACTCGACACCGTGGCCACTCGTTTCTATCAGTGCGGTCTAGGCCTGACTAAATAGTTATCTAATCCGGTCGTTAGGCTCCTAAAGAACTACTAAAAGGGTGCCAGACTAGGGGCATGATAGCAATGAGGCTAGAACACGATTTACTTGGCAATTTCGAGATTCCCGTAACCGCGTATTGGGGGGTCCATACCGCCAGAGCAGTTGAGAATTTTCCCATTTCTGGTGTTCCAATTGGCCACTATCGCAGCCTGATTAAGGCTCTGGCCTTTGTCAAAGAAGCTGCCACCGAGGCTAACTTTGCACTCGGTGAGTTGCCTGAGGCAATCTACAAACCAATCATTGAGGCCTGCCAGGATGTTGCCTCCGGCAGTTTAGATGCCGAGTTCGTGGTGGACGCAATTCAAGGTGGTGCCGGAACCAGCACCAACATGAACGCCAACGAGGTGATTGCCAACCGAGCCTTAGAAATTGCCGGCTTCATAAAAGGCGAGTATCAGCACATTCACCCGCTCAATCATGTGAATAAATCGCAGTCCACCAACGATGTTTATCCGACTGCACTCAAAGTGGCGCTCATCCTTGAAATTCGTGAACTACTGACTGCCATGGCGCACCTGCGGGCTGCCTATGCCGCCAAGGCCACCGAATTTCGCGACGTGATCAAGATGGGTCGCACGCAGCTTCAAGATGCCGTGCCAATGACCCTGGGGCAGGAGTTCGCTGCCTTCGCCAGAATGACAATGGAAGACGAACAGCGCCTCATCGAGGTCTTGCCGCTGCTCGCCGAAATAAACCTCGGTGGCACCGCAATCGGAACTCAGTTGAATGCACCAGCTGGTTATGCGGCTGAAGCCTGCAGGCGTCTCAGCGAGCTTGCCGACATTCAGCTTGTGGTTGCCGAAGACATGGTTGAAGCAACCCAAGATGTGGGCGTCTTCGTGATGGTGTCCGGCGTTCTAAAACGCGTCGCCGTCAAAATGTCTAAGGCAGCAAACGATCTGCGCCTGCTTTCTAGCGGTCCAAGAGCTGGCTTCGGTGAAATCAATTTGCCACCGATGCAAGCGGGTTCGTCCATCATGCCGGGCAAGGTAAACCCGGTCATTCCCGAGGTAGTTAATCAAATTGCCTACTCGGTGATTGGCAACGATATGACCGTGACTATGGCGGCCGAAGCCGGCCAGTTGCAGCTAAATGCCTTCGAGCCAATCATGTGCCGCGCGTTGATGATGAGCATCACTCAGTTGCGTCAGGGTTGCTACACGCTTGCCGATCGATGCGTGAGTGGCATTACTGCGAACGTCGCGAAGATGCGCACCGATGTGGAGCGCTCAATCGGATTAGTCACAGTGCTGTCGCCACTGCTCGGATACGAGAACGCCACATTGATCGCCCAGAAGGCGCAAGCCGACGGCAGTTCGGTTCGTGATGTAGTTCTTGAGCTGGGGCTAATGACCGCTGAAGCGTTCGATGCCATGCTGGGCGATGTAGATAAGTTGGTTCGACCAAACAACTAGTTGTTGGAGCGGTTCTTGGCAATCAGATAAATCACAAGAGCCACAATGGTGCCACCGATAAACAACCCGATGCCAATCATCCAAAACACTGATTGATCTGGGTCACTGCCGTTGGTGTCTGACTGTGAGGCTGGCGGGGGAGCGATAAGTGAGTTGTATTCGCACTGCTGGATGGCATTCGGGTCAATCATGAATCCGTTGCCATTAGTCACAGTAAAGCTGTAGGTTCCCTCGACTGGGTGGCCGTCCATTGATACGGTTCGCCAAATAACGGTGTACTCACCGGGTTCGGAGATTGCAGTCTTCGCCGACAAGACATTCTTAGCCGCCACTGGGCAAGTAAAAAGGGCTGGGGCGCCGTTTTGGTTTGTCACCAGCAGCTCACTGCCCTCATTTTCGCCAAGTTCGAGTAAGTCTTCGACAAAGGTCAGTTTGAGGTCAATGATGCCCGCCTCAACTGTTTCACCAGCGCTCGGCTCAGTCTCAACCTCATCCGAATGCGCCAAAGCTGGGCTGGCAACGGCGAAAGAGCCCAACAGAACAAGACCGGCAATAAGTTTCAGGATTGACTTCATGGTCAAAGTCTAAAACGCATCTCTGGTCGCTCGGCTGATAAAATCTTGTCTAGGCATGTCTAAGTGCTCACAACGGCGTTTATTGCAGGAGAGCTAGTGTCAGAGTCATCGAAGCGTTTTGGTCACATCAAAGAAGTGCTAATCGGCGGTGCCGCAGGCCTCGGAGTGCTCGCTCTAATCATTGGTGGCTTCAGCATTTCTGGTGGCGGCCTGCCAACCAACGACAACGCCTCGCAAACTCCAACTTCTTCGTCCTCGGCTAGCTCCTCGGCGAGCGCCTCTCCAACCGACACTCGGGTTTGCTCAGTCAACGAGTTGGCAATCGACCCACGGCTGGCAAGTTTGGCCGCCGTTGTTATTCGCGCCGACACCGGCGAAGTCCTCTTTGACCGCAACGCTAAGGTTGCCGCCACACCTGCATCAGTTGCCAAGACCATTACCGCGGCCGCTGCACTGATGACCCTAGGCCCAAACTATCGAGTCGATACTCGCGTTTACAGCGACCCGAGCGAACCCGGAACCATCATCCTGGTCGGAGGCGGCGACCCAACGCTGTCACGCACCGCTGCAGGAGTTCAATCGGTTTACCGAGATGCACCGAAGCTCTCAACCCTCGCTGTTGGGGTCAACTCGAAGATGGCCGGTGTGCCAATCACCAAGATTATTCTCGACAACAGCCTGTTCGCTGGCCCGTCTTGGGAGTCGTCATGGGAGCGCTCAGAGCTAACTCAGGGCTACATGTCTGAGGTGACCGCGCTGCAGGTAGATGGCGACCGCCAGAATGCCAGCAAAGAGACTTCAACAAGAAGCTCAAAGCCAGTAATCAATGCTGGCAACTACTTCAAGCGTGCCCTTGGCGCATCGGCTTCAACCGCAGTGGTTAGCGAAGGCAAATTGCCAATCACGGCAGTCGAGATTGCCAAGGTTTCATCCCAGCCAATTAGCAAGTGGATCACCCACATGCTTCAGGTCTCAGACAACACCCAGGCCGAGTACCTAGCCCGATTGGTTTCGCTGGACATGGGTTTTGACGGTTCATTCTCGTCAATCAACGCAGCCTTCAAAAAGGCTCTCGCGCCAACTCAGTTGGATGCAACCGGGCTTGTTCTAAAAGACGGTTCTGGTCTTAGCAATAACAACGCGGTGTCACCTACCTACGTGGCAACACTGATGAAATTGGTGCTCGATGGCTACGGCGACTTCTCGGTTATCAAGCAGGGTCTGCCAGTATCGGGGGAGTCGGGTTCGCTGGCTAGCCGTTTCACCGGGGATAACGCCGATGCTGCTGGTCACGTGGCTGCCAAAACCGGCTGGATCAAGAAGGGCTACACCTTGGGCGGCATCATCAGCGCTAAAGACGGCACCGATTTGGTCTTTGCGGTTTATGCACTCGGCGATGTGGCCGATTCAGCAAAACTAGCAATCGACAATCTAGTCACCGGTTTTTATCGCTGCGGTGACACTCTGTCGAATAACTAAACCTCGCGCTGTGCGCCTGGCGCTGGCGAAACCGAGAAAATGTCTGGACGAGCATAACCAAGAGCCTCAAACTCAGCCAAAATCGAGAGAGTAACTTCACCGATTTTCTCGATTGGGGTGAGGGCAATTGCCGCTCCTCCAAAGCCGCCACCGGTCATCCTTGCGCCAATGGCACCGTGGCGTATGGCGATTTCAACAGCTGTGTCTAGTTCATCAATCGAAATCTCAAAGTCGTCTCGCATCGACTCGTGTGAGTCGTGCATCAGTTTGCCAATGGCACGAGGGCCCTTATCGTGCAACTCTTTTACGGTCATGAGCACGCGCTTGTTCTCGGTGACCACGTGACGAACTCTTCTAAAAGTGACGTTGTCAAGAAGTTCTTCGGCTCGTTCAAGATCGGCTTCGCTGAGGTCGCGAAGAGAATCAACGCCAAGTCTTTCGGCGCCAAGTTCGCAAGCGGTTCTTCGTTCGGCATAGCCGCCGTCAACCAAACGGTGGCTAACTTTGGTGTCGATGATCAAAATTTCCAGACCTTCGCGGGCAAACGCCAGATCAACCAGTTGCGCATCGATGCTTCGGCAGTCCAAAAACACTCCGTGGTCAACTTTGCCGAGCATTGAGGCCAGTTGATCCATCACTCCGGTGGGTGCGCCGACGATTTCGTTTTCACCCAGTTGGCCAGCCTTGGCTAGCTCTTTTGGCTTTAGGCCAAGGTTCCAAAGGTCGTTCATTGCTATGGCAATGGCGCATTCAATGGCGGCTGAGGATGAAAGGCCTGCGCCAACCGGAACATCTGATTCGATGAAGGCGTCGAAGCCTTTGCCTTCGAATTCGATGCCGGCCTTCTTGGCAAGCTGCTGCAAGCCCCAAACAACGCCGAACGGATAAGCGGCCCAGTCATTTGAGTCGTCTTTAGCAATCTTGTCTAGTTCGACTTCGTGCATCACCGATGAAAAGCTTGAGCCAACGCGAATGATGTTGTCTTCGCGGAGCGCAACCGCGGCGTAGGTGTGGCGGTTGATGGCAAAAGGAAAGACGAAGCCATCGTTGTAGTCAGTGTGCTCACCAATTAGATTTACGCGTCCTGGAGCAGACCAAACGCCAGCAGCTTCGCGACCAAACTTTTCGACAAAGTCCGCTTTGATGTTCTTCAAAATCGTGTCTGTCATTTCAGAGCCTCTCGAATTTGCGCCGCTGTAGTTTCTGGCGGGAAGTCGGCAATAAAGGCGCCCATCGCAGACTCGGAACCAGCCAGGTACTTTAGTTTGTCTGCTGCTCGACGAGGTGAGGTGATTTGCAGTTGCAGCCTCACGTTTTCACCGCCTGGAACCAGGGGAGCCTGGTGCCATGCCGAGATGTAAGGGGTTGGAGTGTCGTAAATCTTGTCGAGAGCGCGAAGCAGTCTTGAGTAGATGATGGCGAGTTCATCGCGTTCTTCATCGGTGAGCTGCACAAAGTTCTGAACATGGCGGTGCGGCAAGAGGTGGATCTCAATTGGCCAGCGGCCGGCAAACGGAACGTAAGCCGTGAAATATTCGCCGGCGATTAGAACGCGTTCGCTCTTTTGTTCGAATGCCAAAGTGTCAGCAAAAAGATTTGGGCCGTATGACTGAATCGAGGCCAACACTTTTTGAGTTCTTGGCGTCACGTATGGATAGCAATAAATCTGACCGTGCGGGTGGTGCAGTGTCACACCAATTTCTTGACCACGGTTTTCAAAAGGAAATACTTGTCTGATGCCAGGGAGAACCTGAAGTTCTGCTGTGCGGTCTGTCCAGGCATCGATGACGGTGCGCACTCGCTCAACTGACATCTCAGCCAGAGAACCCAAGTGCTCAGGGCTGAAGACAACCACTTCGCAACGACCAACTGAATTGCGAACCGAACCAATTTCTAGGTTCGCAACTGTTGAGTAGTCAAGATCATCTTGGTCAAGCAACTCGGGGCCAAAAGAAGGGCTCTTGTTTTCAAAAACGGCAACGTCAAAAGAGTCTGGAATTTCAGAGAGGTTCTCATCCGTGCTTGGGCACAGCGGGCACTGATTGGCCGGTGGCAAAAATGCTCGGCCGTGACGGTGGGCCGCGATAGAAACCCACTCGCCGGTCAGTGAGTCTAGGCGCATCTGCGCTACGGGAGGGCGCTCGGGAAGCTCGCGACTGTCAGTTTTTCGTTCGTCGGCAAGTGTCGATGAAGAATCGTTGAAATAGAACAAATCACGGCCGTCGGCCAGCTTTGCACTTATTTTTCTTGCGCTTGTCATTTACCTAGCCTGTGGTCTTGTCTTGAACCAGCCTAAATGACGTGAGCATTAGGCTGTAGGCATGCATTCAGCCTCTGGACAACAGTTTAGCCTTTCCCTACGCACAGAAATCGGTGAAATTGCCGCGGTTATTTCTGAGGTCGGTGGGGCGC
>JBEDKW010000002.1:0-10719 GCA_041171945.1 Actinomycetota bacterium | reverse complement strand
CACCAAGCAAACGCAAGCCCGGTTGCGCTAAGACTTTGTCAGAGAACTCAAGAAGATTCTTCGGTTCGATGCCGCCACGACCTGGGTCATCGGTCAGGTTCAGCTGAATAAAGACATCCACTGCCTTTGGCCGGTCGACCACGGCCTTTACCAGGGCATCGAGCAAGGATTGACGATCTAGCGAGTGCAGCACCTGAGCATATTGAACGGCAGACCTAACCTTGTTGCTCTGCAGTTGCCCGACGAAATGCCACTGGTGCGGTTTGTCGGTAGCCGAGGCAACCTCTGCGGCTTTTGGGGCCGCCTCTTGGTCTTTATTCTCGCCAAACTCGGTTGCACCCAACTCAATTAACTCAAGCACCAAACTGGCAGGGTGAAACTTAGTCACAACGATTAGCTCTACATCCTTGGCATCACGACCGTGCTTGATTGCACTGGCCTCAATGCGCGCGAGCGCTGAGTGATATCGCTCGGCTAAGGTGCTCAATTTCTAACGAAGGAAATCTGGGATGTCTAGGTCGTCGCCCCAGGTGCCGTCGGCAGACTGAGGAGGTGTGCCGTTGCCAGACTTATCTTTTTCAGCTGAGTCGTTGTCGTTTGACTCTGAGTCGGCAGAGACCTCATCGTTGTCATTGCTGGCTGCGGAACCGAAACCCTGATCTAGAGACCAGGCTCCGGCGGCTTTCGATTCGGCTGCATCAAAATCGGTTGAGGCTGCAAACGCTGCCGGAACCGAAGCCTTGGCAGCATCATTGTCGTTGATCACAGGAATGGCCTGAGTAGCCGGGTTTGCGTCGGCAGCCGGGTTGCCGAACCAGCTTGAGCTAGAGCCGCCAGCAGCAGCTGGAGAGGTGTAAGGCTTGCGCTCAACCTTCTGAGTCTTTGGCTGGCCACCATCGAAACCAGCGGCAATCACGGTGATGCGAACTTCGTCACCAAGGCTGTCGTCAATGGTGGTTCCGTAGATGATGTTGGCTTCTGGGCTGACTGCCTCTTGGACAAGGCGAGCTGCTTCATCAATCTCGTGAAGACCAAGGTCTGAGGCTCCCTGGATGAGCAAGAGAACGCCGTGGGCGCCTTCGATGCTGGCCTCAAGCAACGGGCTTGAGACTGCAATTTCGGCAGCGCGAACTGCTCGGTCTTCACCCTTGGCAGTTCCAATTCCCATGAGGGCCGAACCGGCACCCTTCATGACCGACTTCACATCGGCGAAGTCGAGGTTGATTAGGCCAGGTGTGGTGATGAGGTCGGTGATTCCCTGAACGCCGGCGCGAAGAACGTCATCGGCGGTGGCAAAAGCCTCAATCACTGATACCGACTTGTTGACCAATTCCAGCAAGCGCTGGTTTGGAACGACGATAAGAGTGTCTACCTCGCCACGGAGGATTTCAATTCCTTGGTCGGCCTGCTGAGCGCGGCGTTTTCCTTCGAAACCGAATGGGCGAGTTACTACACCCACGGTTAGAGCTTCGAGGTTCTTTGCGATGCGAGCCACTACTGGCGCAGCGCCGGTTCCGGTGCCTCCACCCTCACCTGCGGTCACAAAAACCATGTCAGCGCCTTTGAGGGCTGCTTCAATCTCTTCGGAGTGGTCCTCTGCGGCACGGCGGCCAATCTCAGGGTCCGCTCCGGCTCCGAGACCTCGGGTTAGGTCGCGACCAATGTCAAGTTTTACGTGAGCTTCGCTCATGAGGAGCGCCTGAGCGTCGGTGTTGATCGCAACAAACTCAACTCCGCGAAGGCCAGATTCAATCATGCGGTTGAGTGCATTCACTCCGCCGCCGCCGACGCCAACAACCTTGATTACTGCTAGGTAGTTCTGGTTCAGACCCACGATATTCCTCCGCTTTCGCTCCTGCTCTAAGAGCAGCTGGTGCAACCCGAAAATGTCTAAAGTTCAACTTGAGGCTTACGCTTTGGTCGATTTAAACGGTTGCGCCAAGAAACTACGTTGTCGGTTGCCCGGTTGGCGGTAGGTGGCTAGGCGTGTCTAAAAGTTTCCGTATTGAACCACTGGAGTGGTTGGCGACGAGACGTCAAAAGTGACGTAGTCACCCTTTTTCTGGTTTTTTATGAGGGCAGCCAAAACCTTTGACTTCAAAACTGATTGGGTGCCGTCGCCCCAGATGATTCTTTGCCCTGCAGCCCCACGCAGACGCAAAACCACTTCATCCTTGGTCTTGGCATCGACCGTGGCGACTTTACTTAGCAAGTCGGCTGGCAAGGCGAGCAAAACATCGATGGCGGCTTCAAACTCTCTGCTGCCTCGAGGAACACCGGTTATTTCTAGCTTCGGATACGGAGACTTATCCGTGGCTTTGCCAATTTGAATGCCTGCCGGGTCAAAGAGGTAATTGGTGCCGCCGACTTTCACGATGCAGATTGGTTGGCGCTCGGTGATGGCAACTCGAAGTGTGTGTGGCGGTGAACTGATCACCGAGAAGCTCTCAATCAGCGAAAAGGGGCGCAAGGCCTTAGCGATTGATTCTGTGCTCACCATCGGCAGCGGGGTGCCAATCTGACTCTTCAGGGCGCTATTGATTGCTTTTGCATCTAGGCGGTCAACTCCGGTGACTCTAATGTTCTCAACGGCCAAAATGGGCGTAAACATGGTCGCGGCCACCAATGCCAACAAGGCTCCGAAAGAGCCAAAAATTGCTATGAGAATGCCGCGTCGGCGCCTCGAATAGCCTGTGAAACGCTTGGCCTCACGCTTTGCTGCCCGCGCAAATCGCGTATCGGCCTTTGGCGCCCGACGAAGTTTTGGCGACTTTGATACCTTTGCGACCTTAAGCGGCGCCCGAACCTTTTGTTTCTTGCCCGGCTTGCCAAGCTTTGGGGGTTTCGACGGCTTGCCAGGCTTTGGTGGCCGCACCGGCCGAGCAGGCTTGGCTACCTTGACCGGTCTCAAAACCTCAGGTGCGCTCGGCAACCCAGCCGCCCTAGGCGACTGAGCCGAAGCTTTGCCCTGTGGTCTTTTCAAGATTTCTTACTTTTCTAGAGCCCCGAGAAGTTCAGGCACCATTCGATAGATGTCTCCGCAACCCATGGTCATGATGAAGTCGCCGGGCTTGGCAATTCCAGCAGCAACCTCAGCAACGTCATCCCAGTTTTCAACATAGTGAACCTGGCTTTGGTCGGTGAATTCGAGTGAGATTAGCTCGCCGGTGACGCCTTCAACTGGGTCTTCTCTGGCTGCATAAATATCAAGCACCACAACTTCGTCGCTTGCTGACAGTGCCTCTGCAAATTCTTTGGCCATCAACTGGGTGCGGCTATAGAGATGCGGTTGAAAAACAGTAATGATCCGGCCTTCGCCAACTACCGCGCGAGCAGCCTTGATTGCAGCCGACACTTCGGTCGGGTGATGCGCGAAGTCATCGTAAACCGACACTCCCCTGCGCTCACCGTGCAACTGGAATCGACGTTCCGTGCCACCAAATTCGGCAATGGCAGCCAAAGATTTAGCCGGGTCGTAACCCAACCCCACCAGTACCGCAAAGGCGCCGGTTGCGTTGACAGCGTTGTGCTCACCAGGAACACTCAAAACTGCTCGATAAGAATTTCCGAGGTATTCAATTGCAAAAGAAGCATTGGCGCCTGAGGCATCTACGTCGAAGAGTCTGACCTCAGCATCATCGGCATGCCCAAAATTCAGCACCCGCTTGTCCTTGATCAACCTTGAGACGCGAACCGCACCTGGGTCATCCGAGCTAATCGCAATAAATTCCTTGGCACCCTGAGCAAATCTGGCAAACTCGGCCTCAAATGCTTCTTCGCTGCCGTAGTGGTCAAGATGGTCGGCGTCAACGTTAGTAATCAATGCGATTGCAGTGTCGTAGTGCAAAAACGAACCATCTGATTCGTCGGCTTCAATGACGAATAAGTCGCCAGAACCGCTTGCCGAAGATGCATTTAGCGAAGCGATAACCCCACCGTTTACAAAGCTCGGGTCCTCCCCAAGCCCCAACAGTCCAGTGATAATCATGCCAGTGCTGGTGGTCTTTCCGTGGGCTCCGGCAACTGCAATTACTCGGCGCTTCGAGGTGAGATAAGCCAAGGCCTGAGAGCGGTGAATTACCGGGATGCCAAGCTTCTTGGCCAGCAAGTATTCGGGGTTAGTGGGCCAGAGTGCCGAAGTGACAACTACGGTGTCTGGAGTGCCCAGGTGGGCTTCGTCATGCCCAATGAATATTTCTGCACCAAGAGCTCGGAGGGAGGCAACCGCAGCGGTGTCTCGAAGGTCGCTTCCGGTTACCTTGTGGCCCATGCCCAAGAGAATGCGGGCAATGCCGCTCATTCCTGAGCCGCCGATGCCGACGAAGTGCACGGTGCCAAGGTCAGCAGGCACTGGTATTGAAAAATCTGGCTTAATCATTTGGTTCCTTTATCTCTCTAGAAGATTAGGCGCTGAGGAGCCGCTAGCGGCTCGACAACACGCCTGAAACAAGAGCCAGCAGGCGTTCAGTGGCATCTGGAATGCCCTGCTCTTTGGCTGCCCGTGACATCTCGGCAAGCATCTTGGAGCTAGAAATAACCGGAATGAGTTCACGTGCCACGTACTCGGGAGTGAAGTCGGCATCTTTGATCAGCAGCCCGCCGCCCGCCTTGATGAGGGCCTGAACATTGAACTTCTGCTCGCCATTTCCGACCGGATAAGGAATGTAAAGGGCCGGAAGGCCAACGGCCGCAAATTCACTAACCGTCGAAGCGCCCGCTCTTGACACCGCAAAATCACTCGCTGCGATTGCTAAATCCATGCGGTCACAATATGCCAAGCGAACGTAGTCAGCGGTTGAAACCTCTTCGAGCTCAGACTTCGCTCCGACGATATGAAGAACTTGGATGCCTGCTGCCGACAACAGTGTTCTCGCTTGCTCAACGGTTTCGTTGATGTGTCGCGCCCCCAAAGAACCGCCGGTCACCAAAACTGTGATTGTTTCAGCGTTCAGACCAAAATGCTCGCGGGCAACTTTTTTATCCGACACCTGGGTGAGGCCTACGATTTCGGCTCTCAACGGCATGCCAACTAAAACAGCATTCGGAAGTGGCGTGTCGGCAAAAGCAACTCCCACAGCGGCAGCGCTCTTGGCACCCAACTTATTTGCCCAACCCGGAAGTGCGTTCGCCTCATGAACTACAAATGGAACACCGAGGCGCTTTGCAGCCAAGTAGGCAGGCGCGCTTGCGTAACCACCAAAGCCAACGACCACATCGATTTTGTGCTCGGAGATTATTTTGGCAACGCGATTTATGGCTCCGGCTAATTTGAGTGGAAACCCCAAGGCGTAGCCGTTTAGTTTTCTGGGAAACGGCAAGCGTGCAATGGTCAGCAACTCAAAGCCGCGAGCAGGCACCAATTTAGTCTCTAGGCCCTCTTCGGTGCCCAGTGCCCAGACCTGATCTTCGGGGTTCTTTGAGCGAATTAAATCTGCCAAAGACAACAGCGGATTAACGTGGCCGGCGGTGCCGCCCCCGGCAAGTAAATAGTTGGTCATCTGCGCCTCGGAGCAGAGCGTCGAACCGTGGCCGGCCTGGAATGGTTTTCACGCTCGATGGATAAAACAATCCCGATTCCAGCGAGTGTTGCCACGAGCGACGAACCGCCAGCAGAAATAAGCGGCAGCGGTACACCCAAAACCGGTAGGAGCCTTAAAACAACGGCGATGTTGACCATGGCCTGGAAAATGATCCAAAGCATGATGGCGCCCACCACATACTTGCTGAACTTGTCTTCGGTTCGGTTATAAATGTTCAAGAAGAAGATCGCCAGCGCACCGAAGAGGGCAATAACAACCAGAGCACCGACGAGGCCAAGCTCCTCCCCGATAATGGCAAAGATGAAGTCGTTCTCCACCTCGGGAATCCAGCTCCACTTCATCTTGGATTCGCCAAGGCCAGCTCCAAAAACTCTTCCAGCTGAGAGAGCCCACATGCCGTGCTCAGACTGCCAGTTGTAGCCATTTGGGTCGGGAGCGTTGGGATTGAGCCAAGCCATGATTCGCCCCCAGCGAGATGCGCTACCACTGAGTGCAAGTGGCAGCAGAACTGCAGCTGCAGCGAAAATCCAAGTGATGAGTTTTTGCGGCATGCCAGCCAAAATCATCATGCCAATAAACATGATTGCCATGATGATTACAGTTCCGAGGTCCTTACCCACCATCACCGCCGCCATAGCCACTCCAGAGACAAAGATTGCTTTCATCCAGATGCTCTGGTCATAGAAATAATCAACGTTTGAGGCCAAGTGCGAGGCAACAAAAAGTACGACGGCTACTTTCAAGAACTCCGATGGCTGAATCGTGAATAACCCGAACACACTGATCCAGTTTTTATTACCGTTGATCTCTTCGCCGATGAAGAAAACGGCAATCTGCAGGATCATCGCAACACGGAAAAAGAATGACGCCTTTGACCGGAAAAAAGTTGTTGGCATGAGCGAAATCAATGACATTCCCAACAGCCCAAGGATGGCAAAAAAGAACTGTTTATTGAAGATTGAAAACGAGTTGTTATTGGCTTTGAGAGAGTCGATGGAAGAAGCCGACAGCACCATGATTACGCCGAAGCCGACTAAAAATAGGGTGACGCCTAGTAAGCGATAGAAATGAATCGACTGGGCTTTAAAAACTCGGTCAAAAATGCGCTGAACGGTGGTCAGAGTTTGACTAGCCGTCTGTTTAGCGTTTTGAGAGCGATTACCGCGACTCACTCCCCGTTTATTTGAGGCAAGTCGATTGCTCATAATTTATTTCCTAGGTGGGCCTTAACCGCTGCCGCGAAAGATTCGCCTCGGTCTGCATAATCTTTGAATTGGTCCATCGAGGCTGCGGCAGGAGCCAACAAAACTACATCGCCGGGCTGAGCCAGTTTGGCCGCCTCATCTACCGCCATTTGCATCACTGAGGAGTTAACTTCGGTTTGCACTTCAATTACGGCCAGCTTTGGGGTGACCGAAGCTAATGCATCGAGCACTAATTGGCGGTCCTTGCCAATCACGACAGCTGCTCGTATGCGAGACGAAAATCGTGTGACCAAATCTGTCAGGTCAACACCTTTTAGGAGCCCTCCGACAATCCACACCACACTGTCAAAAGAGTTAATTGAGGCAGCCGCTGCGTGAGGGTTGGTGGCCTTCGAATCGTCAATCCAGCGAACCCCATCCGAGTCAGCCACTAACTCAATTCGGTGGGCGTCAAGCTTGAAGGATTTCAATGCCTCCAATATGTCTGCTGGGGACACATCTAGCGATCTGGCTAGAGCGGTCGCCGCGGCGGCATTAGCCATCAGGTGCGGAGTGAGAACGCCAATGCTAGACAGGTCCTCCAAAGTTGCTATTTCAAGTGCGGAAGCATGCCGATCCTCATGGAAAGCCCGGTCGCAGAGAATGTTTTCAACGAATCCGACCTGACTTCTTGACGGAATTCCCGTCGTAAAACCAATGGCGCGTGCGCCCTCTTGGACGTCTGCATTCTCAACCATTTTTTCGGTTGCCAAGTCGTTGACGTTGTAGACACAGGCAACCTGAGTGTTTTCATAGACCTTTGATTTTGCTGCCGCGTAAGCGTCAAAATTGCCGTGCCAGTCAAGGTGGTCATCAGCCAAATTGAGCACCGCGCTTGAATATGGGGCAATTTTGCCAAGATAGTGCAGCTGAAAACTCGAGAGTTCGACAACAAGAACATCGAAGCCTTCGGGGTCGCGAATCGCATCGAGAATCGGGGTTCCGATGTTTCCGCAGGCAATCGCGCGGCGCGCGCCCTGGTTAAGCATTGCTTCGACCATTTGAGCGGTCGTGGTTTTGCCATTGGTGCCGGTGATGGTAACCCAGTCGGCGATTCTCGCGGTTTTGTCCCGGAGGCGCCAGGCTAAATCGATGTCCACCCAAACTTCAATATCGTTCTCGCTAGCCCAGGCCAACAACTCATGCTCCGGACGTACACCAGGTGACACGATGATCACGTTGGGCTGATGACTAATCACTGAATCTGGAATGCCCTTGGCAGCAGCACCAGTTATGTGCGCAACACCAATTACGTCTAATACGTCGAGTAAATCGCTGTCGGCAGACTCTGCCACCACCAAAACATTTGCGCCAAGTTCGGCGAGGGTATCGGCAGCCGAAAAGCCACTGAGCCCCAAACCAAAAACAACAGCACGCAATTCGCTCCAGTTTGAATTCCAGCTGGTGAGCTTTGAAAGATCAACCATGAACTAGCCGTAGTTCCACTCAACGTAGAACAAGCCAATTCCGCTCAAAACAGAGAGCCCGGCGATGATCCAGAATCGCACCACAACAGTGATTTGAGCCCAGCCCTTTAGTTCGAAGTGATGGTGCAGAGGGCTCATCAAGAAGACCCGCTTGCCCACACCGGTGCGCATTTTGGTCACCTTGAAAAAGACTCGCTGAATTACAACCGAACCGGTGACGATAACAAAGATTCCGCCGATTAGAACCAGCAACAACTCGGTGCGAGACAAGATTGCTAGGGCGGCAAGGGCACCGCCAAGACCTAGAGAGCCGGTGTCCCCCATGAAAATCTGAGCTGGCGAAGTGTTCCACCAAAGAAAGCCGATTAGTGCGCCAACGATGGCCGAAGACACCACGGCTAGATCTAGTGGGTCTCTGACTTCATAGCAACGGCTGAGGTTTTCGACCACAACGCCACAGGCCTGGTTGAACTGCCAGAATCCGATGACAGCGTAGGCGCCAATCGACATGATTGCTGACCCAGTGGCTAGCCCATCGAGACCATCGGCAATGTTTACGCCGTTAGACGCGCTGGCAACCAAAATATAAATCCACAGAATGAAGAGGCCAACACCGATCACGGTTCCGAACATCATTAGGTCCAGACCCGAGTCTCTTACCAAAGAAATTTTTGTCGATGCCGGAGTTAGGCCGTCATCATTTGGAAACTGCAGCGCCAAAATGGCAAAGGCTGTTGCAACTACGCCCTGTAGGGCGATTTTTGCCCAACCCGACAAGCCAAGGCTTCGCTGGCGGTGAGTCTTGATGAAGTCATCAATGAACCCAACCAGACCCAGACCCACAAGCATAAAAAGAACCAGCAGAGCAGAGGCGGTCGGCGTTTCAAAGTTAGCCAGCTTGCCCACAAAATAACCAAGCACCGCCGCAACGATGATTACTACGCCACCCATGGTTGGGGTTCCGCGCTTGGTGTGGTGGCTTTCTGGGCCGTCGTCACGGATGAACTGACCCCACTTTAGGCGTCTAAAGAGCCAGATAAATCCGGGGGTGGCCAACAAGGTGAAAACCATTGACACTCCGCCAGCGAGCAGTATTGCCCTCACGAACGTACCTCCATTAGTTTGTCGCCCAAGTGCCTGAGATTGGCAGACTTCGAAGATTTGATTAACACGATGTCACCAGGTTCAAGCATTCCATGAACGGCCTCAAAAGCCTGGTCAATCGACGCAAAAAACTCGGATTCGCCATCCCAAGAGCCCTCAAACATGGCACCCATGTGAATGAGTTTGGCCAAATCGCCGACCACAACTAGGTGATCGATGTTCAACCGAACAACGATGCGACCAATGGCATCGTGCTGCTCCCGAGATTGAGAGCCGAGTTCAGCCATCTCTCCAAGAATTGCGATGGTTCGTCGGCCACTCTTGCCCAGCTGGGCAAGAGTTTGTAGCGCGGCTCTCATCGATTCGGGGCTCGCGTTGTAAGCGTCGTTAATCAGCATGACACCGTCTGAACGATGAGTTACCTGCATGCGCCAACGCTCGGCCAGCGGCATGTTTTGAAGGGCGCTAATAATTGCTGGGCGAGAGACGCCGAGAGTATCGGCAACTGTGGCTGCGGCTAGAGCGTTCATGACGTGGTGTTCACCGAGGATTTGCAAGGTAATGTTCGAGACCTCGGCATCGGGCCAGTGCATTTCGAAGTTGGTGCCCTCTAGATTCAGAGACAGGTCGGTGGCTCGATAATTGGCGTCACCGGCAGTGCCAAAGGAGATCTTCTTAGCCGCGCTTAACTCGGACATGTCTCTCACGTAGCCGTCATCGGCGTTGAAAATCAAAAGATTTTCGGAGGTGAGTGCCTCGGCCAGTTCGCCCTTGATTTTGGCTGTGGTTTCAATGCTGCCAAATTCGCCAACGTGAGCCAGTCCCACTTTGAGAATCACTGCGATGTCGGGCTGCGCCATTTCAGCTAAATAGCGAATGCTGCCCTCGCCGCCAGCACCCATTTCGACTACCAGGTACTTGGTGCTCTTATCTGCTTTGAGCATCGAAATTGGCGCACCAACCTCGTTGTTATAGGACTCAATCGGAGCAATCGTGGCCCCATCGGTGCTCAGAATTTCACGAAGCATGTTCTTGGTGGTGGTCTTGCCATTTGAGCCAGTTATGCCAATGACCTTTAGGTCGGTTTCTGAGCGAATTTTGGCTAGTACGAACTTAGCCAGCTGGCCCAGAGCCGCAACTGAATCCGCAACGAGAATCTGAGCTACTCCGTCAGCATCTGCAACCGAGTGTTCGACCACTGCTGCGATGGCTCCACTTCTTGCGGCATCAGCAACAAATAGGTGACCATCGGTTACTTCACCAGGTTTGGCAAAAAATAATGACCCATGGCTAACCAGTCGAGAATCGGTTTCAACCGATCCGGTAACCAAACTGGCTCCCGACGTAGCCTCCCCGGAAAGATGAAGGGTTCCGCCAATTGCCTCCGAGATTTCTGCCAGAGTA
>JBEDKW010000001.1:1192-16041 GCA_041171945.1 Actinomycetota bacterium | reverse complement strand
GTAGAAGGCTTGGTTGAGGACTTTTCCTCGATATCAGTTAAGGAACGACTGCTCTTATTGCTGGAGTTTTCGGAGAATCTACCTGAACTGCCAGAGCGCTACGCTGATCACCCGGATCTTCTAGAAAGAGTTGAAGAGTGTCAGTCACCGATCTTCCTGTTTGTTGAAGTGAATGATGAAAACAGGGTTGACCTGTTTTTCAGTGCACCTCCAGAGGCACCAACAACAAGAGGTTTCGCGGGCATTCTTCACGAGGCTCTAAACGGGCATTCTGCAGAGGAAGTCCTTGGCGTTGACGATGACTTCCCTTCAAAGCTTGGGCTAGCTGAGGCGGTATCACCACTGCGAATGCGCGGCATGCGAGCAATGCTCTATCGCATCAAAAGACAAGTGGCCGAAAAATCGCACTGACAAATCTCCAAGAGGTTATCTCGAGCTATCAGGCCCTTCAGGGCTGGAGGGCGAACTTCGTTGTAAATTTTGAGGGGACCTTTAAGGACGCCAACGGATCTTCACGGGGTGTTTCTAGCCCGGAAGATCGCCGCCTTCTTGTTCATCTAAGAAGCATCTCCGACGTTGTCTTAGTTAGTGCTAAGTCAGCTTCTGCAGAGAATCTGAGCAGCACGAAGGCGACAACCCTTGCCATTGTTGCTGGTTCGGGCCAACTCCCCCACATCCCGGCCCTAGCCGAGAACAATCGCGTTCTCGTGTTGGCACCTCAAAACGCCGATTCTGTGTTCGCTCTTGATAACAGTTCTACGGCCAGACTTGTTCTTGTTGAAAACAAAGTCGCGGGGCGTATTTCTGCGGGTGAGCTTGCCGATACTGTCAAGTCGCTCGGGTTTCAATCTCCCATTTCAGAATTCGGCCCTGACTGGCTAAAGCAACTGTCGAATGCTGGAATTCTTGACGAACTTTGTCTCACCATCACTAAGTCGCCTGATCAAAACTTCAAAGCAGAAACGCCATTACTTGCAATCCAGAGACTCATCCCAGATTCAACTTTCGAATTGTCATCAGCGATGGAAGTTGAAAATAATCTCTTCACTCGCTGGGCAAGAAAGTAAAGCACCAACCCAAAAGTTTCACCGACTAGCGCCGGATAGCACTTAGCGATTGACATCAACGGCGTGGCAACGGCCGGCGAAAGATTGAGTCGCCTAGCCTTAGAGCAAATGATAGAACTAGATTTGCAGCCGGATTCGGCGCCCGAGTTCAGGTTGGCGCTTGAGCAACTACGAAGCGCTTCATTCCGCGAAGAGCTCAAGCTCGAAGAGATTCCTGCCCCCTCAAACTTGGCGACACATGCTGTGGCCTTTTCCGCAAATGTGTCTGCTCATTTGAGCGACGACGTAGCTACCGATTCCGGCACGGGCAGAATGGTGCTTCTGTGGGATCCCGTGCCTCAGGAATCCTGGGAAAGCAACTTCAGGACCATTATCTTCGCGAAGTCCCCCCTTGAAACTGACATCGGCTCAGACGAGATGATTGCGGACGTAGCTTGGGCTTGGCTCAGCGAATCTTTGAATAATCGTTCGGCAAAGTACGTTGCCGCAGCCGGCACCGCAACACGGATTATTTCCCGAGGATACGGTGCACTCGCTGGTCAAAGTGATCATGCCGAACTTGAAGTACGAGCATCCTGGTCTCCAGTTGGTGGGTCAGTTGGCTCTCACTTAGAGGCTTGGCAAGATCTCGTTTGCATAATGTCCGGATTCGCTCACCTTCCGTCCGGCGT
Source organism: Actinomycetota bacterium (assembly GCA_041171945.1). Lineage (GTDB taxonomy): Bacteria > Actinomycetota > Actinomycetes > Actinomycetales > Microbacteriaceae > Rhodoluna. Next base: position 14,303 of record JBEDKW010000001.1, on the reverse strand, counting down.
GGTCAGTATTGATTCGAAATTCGCTCGATGAGTGAAGTCGATCAGGTGATCCTCGTTGAGACCGAGGAAGCCCTTGCTGACGCCGTATTCACATTGTCGCAGTCAACTGGGCCTTTTGCCGTTGACGCCGAAAGAGCATCAGGCTTTAAGTATTCGCAACGCGCGTATCTGATTCAGATTCATCGCTCCGGCACCCCGATCTACCTCATTGACCCAGCTGCAATTTCACCAGATGCATCACCGAAGCCCTTTGAGTCCTTGGCTGCAGTTATGGCCACGGATGAATGGATTCTCCACGCAGCGAGTCAAGACATCCCTTGCCTTCGCGAGTTAGGCATCAACCCGGTTACTGTTTTTGATACCGAACTTGGATCTCGAATCGGCGGTTTGCCCCGAGTTGGATTGGGTGCGGTTACCGAGCACCTACTTGGGCTAAAACTTGCCAAGGAACACTCTGCTGTTGACTGGAGCATTCGCCCACTTAAAGAGGATTGGTTGAACTACGCCGCACTTGACGTGGACGTGTTGATCGAATTGCGATCTGAACTCCACAAGCATTTAATTGCTGAGTCTAAGTTGGATTGGGCGACCGCCGAATTTGCACACGTTGTGAACGCACCGCCCAAGCCACCTAAGGTCGACCGTTGGCGCGGAATGACTGGGCTTCATGAAGTCAAGGATTCAAAGTCTTTGTCGGTAGCCGAGTCTTTGTGGTTGCACCGAGAGGAACTTGCCATCAAATTAGATGTCTCCCCCGGACGTCTGATCCCTGATTATTCAATCGTTGCAGTTTCAAAAACCACTCCGAAGACGAAACCGGAACTAGCCGGAAGCAAATCCTTCGCAGGACGTGCAAGTCGCAGCTACTTAGACCTCTGGTGGCGTGCGATTGAAGCTGGCTTAAAGAATTTGAATCCCCCGCCGGTGCGTTTACCCCAAACCGGAATACCAAACCACCGCATCTGGGCAAATAGATTCCCTGAGGCCGACGCTCGACTGAAGTCGGCGCGTCTTGTTATCGCCGCTCTAAGCGAGAAGCACAGCCTGCCTGCGGAAAACATTTTGACGCCTGATTTTCTGCGCCAAATTGCCTGGGAACCACCTGTTGAGCTGACGGCATCCGCTGTGGCAGATGCCCTAGCGGCGTCCGGTGCTCGCGCCTGGCAGATTGAATTGCTTGCCGAATTGTTAGCCGAGGCCTTGGCCAATCCAATCGAAGTAACTACGCCAGAGACCGATTTAACTTAATCGGTACTTCAGAAAATTGAGTTAGCTCTGATCTTGGCTCAAGAATGTGGCTGGTTCCTCGAGGCGCTTGGCGTGCGGAACTTTAGACCCAACCACTTGGGCAACGATGTCTTGCGCCACCTGCTGTGCAGTTAGGCCAACTCGCTCGAGAATCTGATTTCGGCTAGCGTGCTCTAAGAATTCGTCTGGTAGACCAACTTCATTCAATGCTGTGTCGACCTGGGCAGCACGAAGATCTTGTCTAACTCGCGTGCCAATGCCGCCAACCCGAATACCGTCTTCGATAGTGACGACAAGGCGGTGATTTCTTGCCAGATCAATGACCGATTTCGCTACTGGAACTACCCAACGCGGGTCGATGACGGTAGCGCCAATGCCCTGAGCCGCTAGAAGTTCTGCCACCTTCAATCCCATCGCAGCCATTGGGCCAACGGTGAGAATAAGGACGTCTTTTGACGGCGACTCATGCAACACATCGACGCCGTCTTCAGTTCTGCGAACTGCATCAATGTCTGCGGTTACCGCACCCTTAGAGAAGCGCAAGACCGTAGGTGCATCCGCAACCTCGACAGCCTCATTTAGCTCCTCACGAAGGCGACCAGCGTCTCTAGGGGCCGCAATTCTGATCCCCGGCACGATTTGAAGCAGAGATAAATCCCACATGCCATGGTGGCTAGCGCCGTCTGGGCCGGTAACACCGGCGCGGTCGAGCACGAAAGTCACTCCGGCCTTGTGAAGGGCTACGTCCATCAACACCTGGTCAAAGGCTCGGTTGATGAAGGTTGCATAGACAGCCACCACCGGGTGAAGGCCGCCAAAGGCCATACCAGCAGCCGAAGTCACAGCATGTTGCTCGGCAATTCCAACATCAAAAACTCGGCTCGGATACTTAGCGGCAAACGGCGAAAGGCCGACGGGAATCAACATTGCCCCAGTGATTCCGACCACGTCTTTTCGGCGGTCCGCAATGGCTACCATTTCTTGACCAAAAACGTCGGTCCAGCTGGCGCCGGCGTTGGCCTCTAGGGACTCACCGGTCTCCGGGTCTATTTGTCCAACGGCGTGAAATTGATCGCCGTCATGCAGTAGCGCAGGGTCGTAGCCGCGGCCCTTTTGGGTTATCGCATGCACTATTACCGGGTTGGCATATTTTCTGGCTTGCTGAAGAGCTTGCTCCATTGCCTGAAGATCATGGCCATCAATTGGGCCGATGTACTTAATGTCTAGATTCGGAAACATGCCCTTGGGGGCAAATGTTCCAAATAGCCCCTTGCCTGCGCCACGCACGGCAGAGTAAAAGAGCCTTCCGACCACACCAAACTTAAAGAAGAACTTCTTACTTACTTTGTACAGTTTTCGATAGTTCTTATCGGTTCGAACATTGTTCAGATACCTCGCCAGGCCGCCAATTGTGGGCGCGTAGGAGCGCCCGTTGTCGTTGACAATAATGACCAACTTGCGGTCATTGTCATCTGAGATGTTATTGAGCGCTTCCCAAGCCATGCCGCCAGTTAGCGCGCCGTCTCCGATGAGGGCAACGACATAGCGGTCATCCTCGCCGGTCAACTTGTGCGCCTTGGCAATGCCGTCGGCCCAAGATAGCGATGATGACGCGTGCGAACTTTCGACAACGTCGTGCACCGATTCAGAACGCTGTGGGTAGCCGGCGAGGCCACCTTTCTGACGGAGGGTTTCAAACTCATGACGTCCGGTTAGCAACTTATGCACGTATGACTGGTGCCCCGTATCGAACACGATTGAGTCTTTTGGAGAGTTGAACACCCTGTGCACTGCGATAGTGGTCTCAACAACACCAAGGTTAGGACCTAGGTGACCGCCAGTCTTTGCCACCGAGCTAACCAAGAAAGACCTAATCTCAGAGCTGAGAACAGCCAAATCGGCCATGCTTAGGGCATCGAGGTCTCTCGGCCCCTTGATATTTTCAAGGAAAGTCATAGGTAGGTAAACCCTGTCGGTCTTGCACTTATTTCCGTTTAAGAGACCAAGCTACGAAGAACATACTGAAGGATGCCGCCATTGCGGTAATAGTCGGCCTCTCCAGGGGTGTCGATTCTCAATACAGCATCGAACACGACAGTCGGCTTGCCGGCTGGTGAGTGCTCGGATGGCTTGGCAACCACATGAAGAGTCTTCGGTGTAGTTCCACTGTTGAGTTCCTCGACTCCGGTGATGTCAAACACCTCTGTGCCGTCAAGGCCAAGTGAGTCAGCAGATGAACCCGCTGGGAACTGAAGTGGGAGAACACCCATTCCGATGAGGTTGCTTCGGTGAATTCGCTCGAAACTCTCAGTGATTACAGCCTTTACTCCTAGCAAGCTGGTGCCCTTTGCGGCCCAGTCGCGTGACGAGCCAGAGCCATACTCTTTACCGCCGAGGATGACCAACGGGGTGCCGTCAGCTTGATAGTTGCTGGATGCGTCGTAGATAAAAGCTTGCTCGCCCGCGGCTGTGGTGAAGTCTCGGGTGTAACCGCCTTCGACATCGTTGAGCAGCTGGTTGCGGAGGCGAATGTTCGCAAACGTGCCACGAATCATAACTTCGTGGTTGCCACGGCGCGAACCAAAGCTGTTGAAATCAACGCGAGAAATGCCGTGGTCGGTCAGGTACTTGCCGGCCGGTGAGTCTGCCTTGATTGAACCGGCAGGGCTGATGTGGTCGGTGGTGACTGAGTCGCCTAGCTTTGCCAATACGCGAGCCGAGGCGATGTCCTTCACTGCATCTGGAGTTTTCTTCATTCCGTCGAAGTAAGGCGGTTTGCGAACGTAGGTTGAGTTCTCATCCCACTCAAAAACATCACCATTCGGAGTTGGTAGCGACTTCCAACGGTCGTCACCTTCGAATACGCCCGCGTACTGTGTTCTGAACATGTCCGAATTGATTGAAGAATCGATCGTTGATTGAACCTCTTCAGCGGTTGGCCAAATGTCCTTTAGGAAAACTGGCTGTCCGTCGTTTCCGTTGCCGAGTGAGTCAGTTTCAAAATCGAAGTCCATCGTGCCAGCCAAGGCGTAGGCGATCACCAAAGGAGGTGATGCCAGATAGTTCATCTTGACGTCTGGGCTGATGCGACCTTCGAAGTTACGGTTTCCAGATAGGACAGCTGTAACAGCCAAGTCATTGTGTGCAATTGCTTCGGAAATTTCATCGGTGAGTGGACCAGAGTTTCCGATGCAAGTGGCACAACCATAGCCAACCAAGTTGAACCCAAGTGCGTCTAGATCTTTAGTGAGACCGGCCTTGTTGTAATACTCAGTGACAACCTTTGAGCCGGGTGCCAAAGAAGTCTTTACCCAAGGCTTGGAAGTTAAACCGGCCGCAACGGCCTTACGAGCCAGAAGACCGGCAGCAAGCATTACTGAGGGGTTAGAAGTGTTGGTGCAAGAGGTAATCGAAGCAATGGCAACGTGACCGTTGTTCATTGCGAAATCTTGGCCCTTGACCGCGGTCGGCTTTGAGGCCACATCTGAGTAGGTCGTGATGATTTCTTCGAACTTGCTCTTTGCCTCGCTCAAAACAATGCGGTCTTGAGGGCGCTTCGGGCCAGCAATCGAAGGCACAACTGTGCCAAGGTCTAGCTCCAGGTATTCGCTGTAGCGAGGCTCGATGCTTGGGTCGTGCCACAGCCCCTGGGCCTTTGTGTAGGCCTCGACGAGGTCGATCTGCTCTTGGGATCTACCAGTAATGCGTAGGTAGTCCAGGGTCACATCGTCGATTGGGAAGATTGCAACAGTGGAGCCAAACTCCGGGCTCATGTTTCCGATGGTTGCGCGGTTGGCTAGCGGAACTGAACTGACACCAGCTCCGTAGAATTCAACGAACTTTCCTACTACACCGTGCTTGCGAAGAATCTCGGTGATCGTTAGAACCACGTCGGTGGCGGTCACTCCGGTAGAAATTTGACCATTGAGCTTGAAACCCACGACCTTAGGAATCAACATTGAAACTGGCTGACCCAACATTGCTGCCTCGGCTTCGATGCCACCAACGCCCCAACCCAAAACACCTAGTCCGTTGACCATTGTGGTGTGAGAGTCGGTTCCAACGCAGCTATCTGGGTAAGCCTGAAGCTCACCGTTTACTTCGCGAGCCATGATGGTGCGAGCCAAGTATTCAATGTTTACCTGGTGAACGATTCCGGTGCCCGGTGGCACCACTTTGAAGTCGTCAAATGCTGTCTGACCCCATCGAAGAAATTGGTAGCGCTCACCATTTCGCGCATATTCGAACTCAACGTTTTTCTCAAACGCATCGGCACTGCCGGCAACATCAATTTGAACCGAGTGGTCAATGACGAGTTCTGCAGGAGCCAGCGGGTTGATTCGCTTCGGGTCTCCACCAAGTTCGGCTACTGCTTCACGCATCGTGGCTAGGTCCACTACGCAAGGAACGCCGGTGAAGTCCTGCATGATTACACGAGCTGGAGTGAACTGAATTTCAATGTCTGGCTCTACGGCCGGGTTCCAGTTGACCAATGCGTTCACGTGGTCGGCAGTGATGTTTGCACCGTCTTCGGTGCGTAGCAGGTTCTCGAGAAGGATTTTCAGGCTGTACGGAAGTGTCTTAGCGTCAACCGAATTTAGTTTAAAAATGCGGTAACTCTTCGATCCGACGTTCAGGATGTCTGAGGATGCGAAGCTGTTAATTTTTGACATGGGAATTTTCCTAACTCGGTGCGTCTTTGCCTTGGCTTAAAAATACCACTACCTGCGTGCCGTTAGAACACTCCTGAGAAGAAGCCAACTCATCCAGATACAAAAGGCATAAAGGGGAACACCCATAGCGATTCTGGCGATTCCTAGGGCTTCAGTCTGGCCCGCGAAGTAAAGCGGAAGCTGCACCGCCAGACGTCCTCCGAAGAGGCCCATCCACAAGAGGGTGACCGCAGAAAACCGTCTGAGTTGCGACTTGTCGTTTCGCCATTTCGAGCCAGAGCCAGTCAGTAGGCCGACTAGTACCCCAATGATCGGCCATCGCAGTAGCACCGATACCCCGAGCACGACTAAGTAGATGGCGTTTGTGAAAAAGCCCTGCACGAAGTAGTCGGCGGGTTGCCCACCTTCGCGCAGTGGTAAATATGCCGAAATGGCTATTCCAACCGCACCCGCGATTGCATTCGTCACTGGCTTGCGTTTTATTAACTGCAGGGCGATGAAGGCCAACGCAAGTGAGCCCGCAATAACCACGGCGAGGACGATGTCTTTGGTAAGCGAAAAAGAGACCACGAACGCTAGTGAGGGCGCAATTGACTCTATTATTCCGAGCCAACCACCGACACCAGCTAAAAGCGAGTGCTTATCGAAGGAAGTGGTTCCATCCTGACTTTTCAGCCCAAGCCGCTTAGCAGCTGCCTGGCTTTTGGAAGTAGCGCCAACTTCGACTTGAGATTCTGGTTGGTTGTCGGTTGGCTCGTGGTCAGCCAACTAAATCGCCCTTGGTGGCGCAACGGTTCCGCCAGGAACCACAAGCGTCAAAAGGTCTCTTGGAGGAAGAGGCACGTTTTCTCGGACCACAACAACGGACCTAAAAATGTCGTCTATATCTGCAGCAGCTCTAGGGTCGCTGAGTGCTGCACCGGCGATAACCCCGCGCAAAAACCAGAGTGGCCCGTCGACGCCGACAAACTTGGCGAGACGGAAACCTGCGGGCGCACCGGATTCATTCTTCAGCGGCATCTTTGCCACCAACTCGGGGCCTAGCGCCCCAACTCGAAGTTCAGTTTCGCCGCCCTGCGAATCGAGTGAGTTTTGAATCTCACGACGAATTTCATGCCAAAGCCCCGAAGAGCGAGGGGCTGCGAACGCCTGAAGTTGCAAGGACGAGCCTTGATACTCGATGCTTACCGCGATCACACGCTGGGTAGCGTCCTCAATCTCAATCTTCATTTGCATGTTTTCACGAGGGGAAATTCGCAGGGCGCCAAGATCGATGAATGGCTTCACATCGTTGACTTCGGCAAGGTCAAAAGGACCAGCCGTCGCACGGTCTGTCGGTGCCGATTTATCGGTTGAATAAAGTTCTTCACTCATCTTGTACCTACTTCTGCCCGGTGGATCCGAAGCCGCCAGTTCCTCTTGGGGAATCTGGAAGCCTCTCGACTCTAACGAACTTGGCAATCTCGACTTGCTGAATCACCAATTGGGCGATGCGATCGCCGACTGCAATTGGGAAATCGACGTTTGAGCTGTTGAAGAGAGTCACCGAGATTTCGCCTCGGTAGCCAGCGTCAACCGTGCCGGGTGAGTTCAAAACCGTGATGCCATGTTTCGCAGAGAGACCAGATCTCGGGTGGACCAAGCCAACGTAGCCATTTGGAAGCGCAATCGAGACTCCGGTAGGTACGGTGAGTCTCTCCCCCGCAGGCAACAAGGTTTCGATGCTGGAACGCAGGTCTGCTCCTGCGTCGCCTGGTTTGGCGTAAAAAGGCATTAGTTCATCGGTCGCTACGATCAACACCGGAAGTTGAGAAGTCATTGTTTGAGCGTAATCTAAAGGGATGACAACCCCAGCGAACGAATCGCAGAATAAAGGCATTTACCGTGAGCGAGTAGTTCCAGGGCCAGGAGCATTTATACCTTTGGCATTGATTTCGCCAACGGCATATTTGACTCTTTCGCCAATCAACACGCAGCTTGGGGTGTTCATCGGAGTTTTTGGCACTGTTCTTGTCATTGCCCTATTGATTTTGCTCTCACCAGTGATCGAACTCACCGCGGACACTCTGAGAGTAGGGAAGGCAATGATTCCAACAAGCGCCCTGGGATTAGCAACGCCAATCCGAGCCTCTGACGCGTTCGCAGAACGTGGGCCAAAGCTCAATGCTCGGGCATTCATAAAGTTTCAGCCGACCGTAAAGACGCTTATAAAAATTGAAATCACTGACCCGCAGGACCCAACGCCCTATTTGCTGTTCAGCACTAGGCGCGCAGAGATACTGGCAAATGCAATAAACGGTTTAGTTTGAGGCTTAGGCCTCGCACTCCACGCAGACTTTGCCGTATTTTCCCTTTTTAGCGGAAAGCAATGAGTGGTGCTTCACGATGAAGCACTCGGAGCAGGTGAATTCGTCATCCTGCGGCGGGAGAACTACTACGTCGAGGTCTTCAGACACCACGTCAGGAATCGAGAAACCCTCGCCGTGATCGCCTTCATCGACGTCTACAACGCCTGAAAGCTTGTCTGGGATGCGGTCCTTAATAGCCTCGATTGACTCGGTATCGTCATCGGATTTACGAGGTGCATCGTAATCGGTAGCCATTCCCACCCTTTCGGTCGTTTGTCTCTTGGCGTGCATAGTGTGCAACAAAAATTGGCGAATAGCAAACATGCAACGCCGAGTCTATTCAGAAAACTTTTCGAATGTTGAAAACGGCACACCCAGTAACCTTCCAAGTTATCTATCAACGAGTGGCAAACTTTTGTAAGGAGCGGGAGGACACATCAATGGATGACATCAGACTTTTTGGAAATGACGGGGACTACCTAATCTTGGAGGCTCTTGACGGGCAGAAGTTTCGACTCATCTCTGACGATTCATTGAAATCTGCCATTAGGCGCGATACGACTTCAAAACTCGACGCAATTTCTCTAACGCCGCGCGAGATTCAGGACCACATCAGAAACGGTATGTCGATTGAAGACATCGTTTCGGCTTCTGGAGCTCCCTTTGATTTTGTCGAAAAGTTCGCCGCGCCAGTGCTCGATGAGTTGGCACACATGGTTGACAGCGCTAAAAGTGTGCGTATAACCACTTCCCAAGATCGCTACAGCGATAGCACCCATGTTGAATTCGGTGAACTGGTCGAGGCTCGCCTCGGGCACAGTGGCGCAAGCGCCTTCTCTTGGAACGCCAAACGCGGAGATTTCAACTCCTGGAATGTGTCGGTGCACTTTTTACTTGCGGGCGAGGATTCGTTTGCAGCTTGGTCCTTTGACCCACGCAAGTTAACCCTGTCTCCAGAGAACGAATCAGCGGTCAATCTTTCGACCAATGATCCTTTGACCACGACCCCAATTCCAAAGTTGCGCCCGGTGCTGCAGGCGGAACCAGAAAGTGGAGCGACTGAAGTCATTGAACCAGCCCCATTCGAGTTGGTCAGCACAAGCGAGGTTGAGCCAAAGTCGGGGATCACGAAAACAGCGAGCACACCTTGGGTGACCCAACTCATACCAGTGCCTAACCCCGAGCCAGTGGCAAGCCAAATCGAAGAAGTTGCTCCAGCTGAACCTGAGCAACCGCTTAGCGCAACCGCAGACCTACTTCAGGCCCTCAGAATTAAACGCGGAGAACGTGAAGCTGCGGCGGATTCTGCATCTCGCCAAGCCGAGCCAGTTTCTCGCGAGCTTGAACCTAAACAAGATGCGCCTGAGGTGTTCGTCGAGGCCGAAGAGCCAGTCATCCCAGTTGCTCCCAAAAAAGGCCGTGCAGCTATGCCGAGCTGGGACCAAATCGTGTTTGGGACCAAAACCGAAGACTAAGCGATTCGCCAGTTAATGGCGCCAGTTAGTTAGAAGCGCGGAAAATTCTAGAGTTGCGCGAATGCACCGAATCTAAGCAACGGCACCGTGAGCTCTTCGGCTGAAATCGAACCATGCTGGCCAATCATGTTGAGACTCTTTGGTTTTGCGTAGTCTCGGTGATACAGAGCCCAGGTGCCAATGGTGACCATAAATAGTTCCGGCATCCGGTCTGAAGCCTCGGAGGAAACCTCTCCGTACCAGCCTGACTTTATGATCTCTTCCTTGGTCAGGACAGTTACGGCGCCACCAATTGCCACATTCAACTGAGTGGCTCGAATTTGCAACTCGGCGGTGTCTAGCCCCTTGAAATAAAGAAATAGAACCCGTGGGTCGCCTCCAACTGCGGTAAGGCCGCTGAGTTGGTCATTGTATTCATCGAGATAGATGTGTTTGTCCCTCGGAACGTCAATGACACCATGGTCTGCAGTTAGCAATAGACCGGAATTCTTTGGCAAACCTTGAGCCAGTGACTTGATCGCCACATCCAAATCCTCGAGCTTTTCACGCCAGTTTTGGGAGTCAACCCCAAAAGCATGCGCCCGCTGGTCCAATTCTGGAAAATAGAGGTACACCAGGGACTTTTGCTTGGTTGAAAGAACTTGTTGAGCCTTGGCAACCCGGTCGTCAAATGATTTGGCAGCGATGTATTTCGCCCCACGCATTGAAGCAACACTGAAGCCGGAGCCGTCATACTCTGGTGGCCCAATGACGAATGACTCAACTCCTGACTCGGTGGCCATTTCATTGACGGTCTTCTTCGGCTGCCAAATTTGAGGGTCAATCCCTGCACCCCAGCCGGTTAGGAGGTTCAACACTTTGCCGGACTCGGGATCTTGCACCTGATAGCCGATGATCCCGTGGGACCCAGCACTGAGTCCAGTTCCAAAGCTGGTGATGCTTGCAGCGGTGGTGCTCGGGAATCCGCAGTGAGTCGAGCCGTTAAGTTCTAATTGTTTGGCCAGGAAAGGGGCGTGTCCGGCATTCGCTTTTAGATTAAAACTGCCTAGCCCATCAACCAGTACCACGCAAGCACTATTCGACCTTGGGAGTTTCAGTCGATTGTCTATTCCGGTTATTGATCCCAGCGCGGAAACGAACACATCAGACAACCTCCCGAGGGATTTCGGAACCGAAGGTAGCATCGTAGGCATCAGCACAGTCTGCCACAGTGCAGCCAAATCCCGAGAAAGAACATGAGCACCGAGCCCTTCGAAGAACGCATCATCGATATTGATTTATCGAAAGAAATGCAGGAATCATTCCTCGAATACTCCTACTCGGTTATTTATGCTCGAGCTCTTCCAGATGCCCGCGACGGTCTAAAGCCGGTGCACCGCAGAATCATTTACCAAATGGGTGAGATGGGCTTGCGACCTGACAAGGGCCACGTTAAGTCGGCCCGCGTTACCGGTGAAGTTATGGGAAAACTTCACCCCCACGGAGATAGCGCTATCTACGATGCGCTCGTGCGAATGTCACAGCCGTTTAGCCTTCGCGTTCCCATGATCGACGGCCACGGAAACTTTGGCAGTCTCGACGACGGCCCAGCGGCAGCCCGTTACACCGAAGCGCGCCTCTCCCCCGCATCTCTTTTGATGAACGAGGGTCTGGACGAGGATGTCGTCGATTTCAAGCCCAACTATGACGCGCAGTTGACTGAACCAGAGGTCTTGCCGGCTGCATTTCCAAACCTATTAGTGAACGGTTCCTCTGGAATCGCAGTTGGAATGGCCACCAACATGCCGCCACACAACTTGCGTGAAGTAATTGCGGGAGCAAGATTCCTGCTTGGCAATCCGGGCGCCACCACTGAGCAAATCATGCAATACATTCCTGGACCCGACTTGCCAAACGGTGGCATCATCATGGGTCTTGATGGAGTGCGCGAGGCTTACGAGACCGGCAGAGGAATCTTCAAGACCCGTGCCCGCGTGAACATCGAGAGTGTCTCTCCCAGAAAACTCGGATTAGTAGTCACCGAGTTGCCCTACCTCATTGGACCAGAGAAGGTTATTGAGAAGATCAAAGACGGCGTAAACAGCAAAAAACTTCAGGGCATTTCGGCAGTTACTGACCTCACCGATAGAACTAACGGCCTGCGATTAGTCATCGAGCTCAAAACCGGCTTCGACCCTCAGGTCGTCCTTGATTTGCTCTACCGCTTCACTCCGATGGAAGACTCGTTCGGCATAAATAACGTTGCTCTGGTGGATGGAAGACCTCAAACACTCGGCCTCAGAGACCTTTTGGGCGTTTATTTGGCGCACCGAATCACTGTGACGAAGAGACGCTCGGAGAACCGTCTCGGCAAGCGACAGGCGCGTCTGCACCTCGTCGACGGCCTCCTAATTGCAATCGTCTCTATCGACGAGGTAATCCAGGTGATTCGCACCAGCGAAGAGGTTGATCAGGCAAGAACTCGTCTTCAGCAGATTTTTGAGCTCAGCGAGATTCAAGCCGAGTACATTCTCGAGTTGAGGCTCCGCCGACTAACCAAGTTCTCCAAGATTGAACTTGAGAGCGAGCGGGCTACGCTGCTATCCGAGATTGCGGCACTCGAGGGAATCCTCGGGGATGTCCAAAACCTTCGAAACCTAGTGTCTGAAGAACTTAGTGCCGTCTCAGAGAAATACGGAGATGACCGAAGAACCACATTGATTAGCGACGTAGAAGAAGTTAAACCGATGACAATGGCTAAGGCGGCCAGCGTTTCTGCTGAGCTTGCAGACACTCCCTGTGTCATAGTTTTGACCTCCTCGGGTCGCTTAGCAAGGGTTGATGGTGCATTCTCGCCTTTGGTGACCACTAAGCGTTCGAAGCACGATGCGATTCACGCGAGAGTTGAAACTTCAACCAGGCAAGACCTCGGCTTCGTAGTCTCCGACGGAACTGTCCATCGAATTCACGCTGGCGACGTTCCGTCAACCGGCGACACGCTAGATCTTCTAAATTCGGTGTCCGTCTCAGAGTTCTTAGGCCTGTCGAAAGAAGAATTTGTTTTGACAGTCTTTGAAATAAACGAAACTAATTCACTCGCCATTGGCACCAAAGATGGAGTGGTCAAGCGTGTATTGGCCGACTATCCAGTCAAGGACGAGTTCGAAGTTATAGCTCTCAAAGACGGCGATCGGGTGATTGGTGCCGCGTTGGCAAGCGATAGTGACGAGTTGGTGTTTGTCACCAACGACGCACAACTGCTTAGATTCCCAGCTACTTCGGTTAGACCGCAGGGTCGACCAGCTGGCGGAGTAGCCGGGATAAACCTAGCCGAAGATGCCTTTGCGATTGGCTTCTTTGTCGCGCCGAGAGCGAATGACTACGTAGC
>JBEDKW010000001.1:0-1161 GCA_041171945.1 Actinomycetota bacterium | reverse complement strand
CCCTGGCACTGATTCCGGAAGCGCAAAAACTACTCCGCTAGATGAGTTCCCAGCCAAGGGTCGCGCAACCGGTGGCGTGCGCGCTCAGCGATTCGTTAGAGGCGAAGACCAGTTGTACTTTGCCTGGGTTGGCCCAGCCGAGGCTCTCGGTCTTACGGCCGATGGGAAGCCAATTGAGCTATCTTCGGAGAACGCCAAGCGAGACGCATCGGGTTCTCATCTCAGTGCTGTAATCGGGTCGGTCGGAACCCGCTAAAAAGTTCTATTTGTCTAAGTGGTTTTTGAGAAAAACTAAGCGTCGATTCGATCGCGCTCAAAGCCATCTGCTGAGTCGATGATGAAGTCACGTCGAGGTGCAACTTCATTGCCCATCAACAGTTCAAAGACGGCCTCCGCGGCTGCGGCATCGGTTACACGAACTCGGCGTAGGCTTCGGTGGCTTCGATCCATCGTGGTTTCCGCGAGTTGATCAGCGTCCATTTCCCCAAGACCCTTGTAGCGCTGGATAGGTTCCTTGTATCTCTTTCCAGTCTTCTCAAGTCTCTTCAAAATCTCTTCTAGCTCAGCCTGAGAATAGGTGTAAACCACCTCGTTCGCTTTGCTTCCGGCATTGATAATTTCAACTCGGTGCAGTGGTGGCACGGCCGCGTAAACACGGCCAGCTTCGACGAGAGGCCTCATGTAACGGAAAAACAGCGTCAGAAGCAGCGTGCGAATGTGGGCACCGTCGACGTCGGCGTCGCTCATCAAAATGATTTTTCCGTAGCGGGCAAGGTCTAGGTCAAAACTTCTACCTGAACCAGCGCCCAGAACTTGAATGATTGATGCGCACTCGGTGTTTGAAAGCATGTCGGAAATTGACGCTTTTTGAACGTTGAGGATCTTTCCTCGGATAGGAAGTAACGCCTGAAATTCGCTGTTGCGGGCGAGTTTGGCTGTGCCAAGGGCCGAGTCGCCCTCAACGATGAACAGCTCAGAGCCCTCGGTTTCCTGGGTTCGGCAATCGACCAACTTAGTTGGCAGGGAACTACTCTCAAGAGCGTTCTTGCGACGCTGGGTCTCTTTGTGAGATCTCGCCGAGATTCGAGATTTCATCTCTGTCACTACTTTTTCAAGCAGCAGCGAAGCCTGACTCTTGTCGTCGCGCTTTGGGCTGTTTAG